>JAJFJK010000213.1 GCA_021774075.1 Nitrosomonas sp.
GGGCGAGAACAGCTGGTGTGCTCGGAACGGTTGTGGCCCGGTATCCGGTAAATCGCTCAGGTTTCTCAATACTATCCATATGTGTTAAGGAGGGAACTCGACTAGAGCCGTCAATGGCAATTGTTTTGCCATTAATGTGCATGAGCGCCATGGACTGACCGCCGATGCCACTGGCCTGTGGTTCACACACGCACAGTGCAAAAGCCGCCGCACAGGCTGCATCAACAGCATTGCCACCTTGTTCCAGCATTTGTACGCCAGCAGCGGTCGCTTCTGGAAATGCGGTGGAAACCATGCCTTTTGTTGAAGTGGCAGATTTCCCATCTTCACCAGGACGAAAATTCTTCTCAACTGTACTAATTATCATGATTTAAAGTTGTTTGTAGCCCGATAAATGGTGAGTGCCAATAAAACCGCCCGATCAATCAGGCTGTCTCGAACCACATATTCATCTTTTCTACCAGAATTGCCGGTAACAGGGCCAAATCCGTCAAGAGAAGGAATTTCGTCAGGCACATGACTTAGCGATGTGCCGACATCTCCGTGGGACTTTTTAGTCCGAACTTCCACGATTTTAGCCAGTTGCTCAATTTTTCCATAGAAAGACAGGTCATCCTCAGATTCCAACAGTGGCCTGCGTTGATGCCCACGAGTGACATGTACATGGATAGGCCATTTAGGGTCGGCAACAAACAGCCGGTACACCTCTTTCTCCAGGTTGTCTTTTTGCTGGGGCTGTGGATAGTGAATGCGGAACGAAAGAGACACATGATCGGGAGCCGTATCCTCCCCACCTTTGGTTTCTAAGGCAGTTATTATGACTGTGACCCCCGTTTCTTTTATGCCGATTTTTTGAAGTTTTGGTATTTTGTCGCTGGCATAAAGCAGCGGGTCGGTTTGCCTGCCAATTAAATTTGCGCTGGCTTTTTTCGATGACCGGTTGATCTCAATACTGTAGCGGAGGATTCCCGAACAGGATGTAACGATTTCACCGGCCAGCCCGGCGCCGCCCAAGCCAATTACATAAGAGGATTTTCGGGAAAGCTCGTCAATCAGTGGTTTGGAGGAGCGCCCACTCAGTGATTCGTCGGAGATGAGAAGGATCCCGCATTTTACTTTCTTCATGCTGCGTGTGTAATGTAATGCTCGTAGCGCACTTAGCAATGTAACCAGTCCACCTTTTCCTCTGGAAACACCAGTACCATAAAGCCGTCCTCGCTCCTCAAGAAACGGTACATAATCTGAAAAGGGAATGGCGTTGTCAAGATTGCCCAGTATCAGTATGTCATTATGATCGCTAGCATGATTGGTGAAGTACAGGTTATTACCAAATTCCGCACGTGGAAAAACCTGACGTTGAAACTTCAAGTTCTGGATCTGGTTGGCGACCCAGCGACCAAATGAATTAACACCCTCAATATTATGCACATAAGAATTAATGCGTACCATTCTGGCAATGTCTTCTTCCATGGTGCCCAGGTGACCGCGCAGATAGCTTCTGAGTCGAACGTTAATAGGCGGCGTGTTGTTTTTTGTCGGGCTCTGAGAGAATAGATTTTTATCCGTCGATACCTGATCAATTTGCTGGTTTCCAAAATACCGTTCGACGGCCACATCCAACATACGGTTAACCAGAGAATCATAAGTGTATCCAGCCGCTTTGGCTGCCGTAACATAAGACCCCGTAAATCCCAGGCTGGCCATGGAATTTAATTCCAGTACATATAGATTGTTACTTTCATCCATGCGGAAATCAATGCGGTAAAAATCATAAATACCAAGAACGCGAGCGGTTTCTTTGGCGAGTCTTCTCAATTCTTTAGCGAGATCTTCGTCAATAAGTGCTGGACATATTTTTTCTTTAGGCGTTATTAGCTTGTCATCCAGACTTTGAATTGCATTGGGGTTACCTCCCAAGTCGATCTCAACAATTGGTAAGGTTTCCGGGTCTTGGTTACCCAGAACACCAACAGCAAACTCTCTGCCGGGAATAAATTTTTCAACCAAAACGGGTTGATTAAATTCTTGTACCAAACCGCTAATAGCCACCTGAAGTTCTTCTTTATTGTTGAGTACCTGAATGCCCATGGATACGGCTTCCATCTTGGGTTTTATGATGACTGGATAGGGCAGATCATCAGGAACCTGATCTGGTGACATAAAAACCCAGAAAGCTGCCGTTGGAAGTCCGCTGGATTCAAGCATCATTTTGGTGGTGACTTTATCCAGTGCGACGCCGTGCCCGGCAGGGCTTGATCCGACATATGGGATACCACTCATCTCCAGCAGAGAAGGAATATGGGTGTAGCGACTAACGCCTTGTAAACCATAAGCCATATTAAATACCATGCCAGGCTTTTCACCCTGGACAACACGTGGCATAAAATCCGTCAATTTCTCTATCACATTGATGTTGCCCTCGATAATACGGACATTGTGACCGCCTTTTTCCAGCGCGGCTGCAACTCGCTCAACAGTTTGCGGGTTATAGACTTCCCGATTTTGCATGCCGAAAACATTGATGACGCCTTCCACATCCTGACTTTTATTGTAAATAACCGCAACTCTCATGCGCGAATCCTTGAAGATAGAAATTAAGAGATTTTATAATATTAGGTTCGTACGTTGACTAGTTCTTTAAGGACTTTCTATAGACTTGTTCCATAACGCCGAACTTTATTTGTTGTTCTAACTCGGTTGCTTTTTCAGTAGGACAGAAAATAATAATTGTGATTATATGCTTAGCATATTCGTTTGTGCTGATTATTACTCGCGGCTCAGGGCCAGGAAAATCCACGCCAGTATGTTTCTCTATATAAGAGTTATAACGCTTGGCGACTTCATGGAATTCGGAGGAAATTACATTGATCTGTGCAATAATCCGGTCACATAGGTCGGATACATTTGCACTTGGTTCAATGATAATATCAAAGCTATGAAATACATAACGTTTGGAAAAGT
>JAJFJK010000214.1 GCA_021774075.1 Nitrosomonas sp.
TGAATTTCTTGAAGCACCTATCCATGGGCTATGGTAGCACTCGCCCTCAAGAAAGTGTGTTGCGTACGCAAACACTCACACCCACAGAATCAAAAAAGATATTTGCTTATAGTAAGACCAGGCTTGTCCAACAACCGGATAAGATCGTGGTTCGCTCTGCTCTCACCACGATCGGGGTCCACACGATCGGGGTCAGGTCTAGATTCGAAGGCCACGAATATAGACCCGACCCCGTTGTGCAGACCCGACCCCGTTGTGCAGCGGACCCCGTTGTGCAGCGCCGTTGTGCAGCGGTTTTTGGGTCGGCTGGATTTTTTTGTTAGGGGTTTTCTTGCTCTTCATACAAATTCTTATTTCTTAAGCATTGCTCAAGATGAGATGTCTTTTTCAGTAGTTTCCAAATTATTAATAGTGGTAGTAACACGGCGAGTGACCCGAAAAGAGGAAGAACTGAGAATGCAAAGGTAAGAACGAATATAAAGAAAAAGTCCTTATCTTTTAAAGGTTCGGTAATGCTGCCTCCTACTACTCTATTCGATTCGTAGATAATCAGTAGTACGCCACCAACTACAATAATTAAAAATACCGTCAAGAAGAAACCTTCCGATTCATACCAAGATTTTTTACTTACTTTGGTCGTTGCTTCTTCTTTTAGGACACCCTCAGAAATCAGGACGTTCTTGGTGTACTCTGGATCACCTTGTGATGTTATGTGATATTCCACAACCGCTGATCTTCTTAACTCAGGTATTTCAAGAGTTAGAGTTTTCTTATCCTCTGAAAGTGAGATGCTTGCCGGATCGTCTTGCCTGACTTGTTCAAAGCCAGAAAGAGGGTTCTTCGATTCAATGCGTACAGTTATTCCTTTTGCCGTTGGCCCATTCGAGTGAACAACTTTTAAGAATATTGGATAAGTATCAATTTGACTCCTCAATGCTTCATTTACGTTTCGTGAGCCTATTGAAGTTACATCGACATCGACTTTCGCTTCATTCGGGCCATGAACCCACTCTTCGTAATGTGTTTGCCCAATAATAGTTACCAGCGCACCAAGAACCGCACCAAATAGAGTTCCAATAACTCCAATCCATACAAGCTTCATGTTTTTCTCAGGGTTTCCCATTATTATCCCTAACAGTATGTTTATGAGGAATGAATCCTCATAAACATTATTATATTCGTTCCATTTTATTTATTGGACTGCATTATATTCCAAATAATAACATGGTGTTATTATGAACAATATTTGTCCGGAAAAACGAATGTCTGCTAAGGCAAGCTGGATTCAATCCAGTTCTTTTTAGCCTAAACAATTTATACGATGTATCGCTCACCTTTTTTAAATTCCATTGCCGAATATTTCTTGCTTACATATCTCAACCATTTTCAAAGGCCACAACACCGTATTGCATCATCTGGGCAACTCTGAACCCGTCAATACCTAGTAGACGGAATACTAGTAGGTGACCATACGTCTCGTCGCGCCCTGCCGGGAAACCCAAAAACCATATACTTGGATACGTCCAACTGAGGATTTTAGGTTTATAAGGAACGAAGCGCTTTATTTATATTAATCTACAGCAACCCATTTATGACAGATCAATCTGATTCAAAGACTCGTTGGCACGGCGTCAAAATGGCCGCAACATTTATTGCGCCTTATAAACGCCAGATTGTTTACAGTTTACTGGCGCTATTTTTTACGGCGGCCATAACCTTATCAATCGGCCAGGGTATTCGCTTGCTTATCGACGAAGGGTTTGCCACGCAATCGCAAGATTTATTAAGCCAATATTTGTTGATATTCTTACTGTTGGTCGTCGCGCTCGCGATTGGTACGTTTACACGCTATTACTGGGTGACTTTGCTGGGTGAACGCGTCATTGCAGATATTCGGTGTAAAGTTTTCAATCATTTAATTCACCTGCATCCCGGCTTCTTTGGAGAAAACCGCAGCCTTGAAATTCAATCACGTCTGACTGCTGATATGACACTGCTACAGTCGGTGATTGGTTCTTCCATTTCATTTGCCCTACGTAATTTTATTATGATGATAGGCGGCATCATCTGGTTATTTATTACCAATGCAAAACTGACCGCCATTGTGATGATTTGCGTACCGCTGGTGGTCGCACCTATTCTAATTTTTGGCCGACGTGTGCGCGGCTTATCGCGCCAAAGCCAGGATAAAGTTGCCGCAGTGGGTGCCTATGTCGGCGAAGTGCTTGGGCAAATTAAAACGGTGCAGGCCTATAATCATCAGGCAATTGACCAGCGCAAATTTCATGATCATGTGGAAAACGCCTTTGTCGTCGCCAAACAGCGCATCACGCAACGCGCCTTATTAGTCACCATGGTCATGATTTTGGTATTGGGTGCGGTCGGCATGATGCTGTGGGTGGGTGGTATTGATGTCATTGAAGGACGTATCAGCGGTGGTGAATTGGCTGCTTTTGTGTTTTATAGCGTGATTGTCGGTTCGGCTGTGGCGTCTATTTCAGAAGTGATTGGTGAATTGCAACGCGCTGCCGGTGCTGCTGAACGCACCATGGAATTACTGCATGCACCCAACCAAATAAAACAGCCACAACAGCCACAAACATTACCCAAGGTGACAGGCAATATTGGCATCAATCAATTATGCTTTGCTTACCCTTCCCGCCCGGATGTGCTCGCGATTAATGACCTCACGCTAAATATCAAGGCTGGAGAAACGTTGGCGCTGGTGGGGCCATCCGGGGCTGGTAAGTCAACCTTATTTGATTTGTTATTGCGTTTCTTTGACAGCCAATCCGGCGAAATCAAACTGGAAGGTATTGATATCCGGCAATTGGATATTTTTGCCTTACGGCAATGCTTTGCACTGGTTTCCCAAAACCCGGCGTTATTTTATGGCACGATTAATGAGAATCTGCGCTATGCACGCCCTGATGCCTCGGAACAAGAGATTCAAGCCGCTGCTGAAGCAGCGTATGCACATGAATTTATTTGTGCGCTACCGCAGGGGTATCAAACAAATCTGGGTGATTTAGGACTGGGATTATCCGGTGGTCAGAAACAACGTCTGGCTATTGCACGCGCGATTTTGGCCGACGCACCGATTTTACTGCTGGATGAAGCCACCAGCGCATTGGATTCACAAAGCGAATTCTGGGTACAGCAAGCACTTAAACAATTGATGGTTAACCGTACCACGCTGGTCATCGCACACCGTCTGGCGACCGTACAATCGGCTGATCGTATTGCGGTGCTTGAGAACGGCCATCTGAATGCATTGGGAACACATGCTGAATTGCTGCAATCCAGTCAACTGTACGCAAAACTGGCAACTTTACAGCTTCAATCACCGACTAGTACTCCTTCAACTTGATATTTTAGGATACAGCGTTCACAAGATGTTTCGTCACAAGGCGCAGCACGCAGACAATGGTTGTTTCCCTTGGTAAGTGCTGCAACGCAGTGACGGGACATCTTGTGATCGCCCTGCGGGTTGGCTTTTCAGCGTCACTGGCGGTGTTAGGTCTCTTGACAAGGAAAATGACCATTGCCTGCAAAACCTGCCTTGCCAGTAACGCTGAAAAGCCAACTGTATCCTAAAATATCAAATTGAAGGAGTACTAGTAGTTAACACATTAATCCTGCTCCACATACTGGCTCGGATCATATCTATCAGAATCAATCGAGTCACACGCCAGCTTAAGGCCTGCAACTTGCACCACTTTCCGCAGCGTAGTACGTGCCGTATACATTCCCAATCCTAAGTGCCACAGCGTTTTAAACCGCACTGAACCATCGAATAACAACGACATTAAACGCAATATATCCACCGCACCATCAGGATAAACAGCGCTCAACAATGCATCCGGCGGGGAAAATTCAATGGGATCAACAATGACACGTATGGCAATAAATGGCACGCCTTGTTCAGCAGCAACTCTTGCAATGGCGGCACTTTCCATATCCGCTGCACAAGCACCGGTCGCCTCACCCAGCGCAAGCTTTTCTTGTGCGGTCGTTAAGGGTGCGGTGCTTTTTGCGATGGATCCACCAACGATTGTCAACTGCGGTGGTAACAATTGTTCCAGACGGTGACGCCATGACACTGACACAGGCCAATGTTCTTCACCGTCAAAAATTGATTCAGCCAACACTAAATCACCCGGAATTAATTTTTCATCTAATGCTGCGGCAACACCAAAACTGACCAAAGCCTCGCAGCCAAAATCCAGTAGCTTGTCTGACGCAATATGTGCTGCATCATTACCCATGCTACTCAGACATAGTCTTGTGTTTCTTCCAAGATTTGCAATTTTAAGGATAGGAAAGCGCAGATTCATTAAACAACTTGCTTCAGATTTAAGTGCTGAAACAACGCCTATAACATACATGCAGCCTACTCCCTTGTCATTACACGATAACGGGCCAAAGCCCATATTGGAAAATATTTTGAATAACCATGATATTTCAGATAGAAAACCCGAGGAAAGCCCGGTGCGGTAAACCAAGGATCATCCCACAGACCATCAGCAGGTTGCGTATCTAATAAATAGTTGATGCCACGCCGAACGGTCTGACTGTTTGCCTCACCAGCGGCCATCAAACCCAGCAACGCCCAAGCAGTTTGAAATGAAGTGCTGGTATCAAACTGACCGGCCAACTTAGAGTCCAGATAAGAATCGTTACTTTCACCCCAGCCGCCATCATCACGCTGTATTGATTTCAACCATTGCACAGCGCGGCGCACACCAATATGATTCATGTCTTGCTGGGCTAATTGCAGCGCTTCCAATACCGACCAAGTGCCGTATATGTAATTCGTGCCCCAACGACCAAACCAAGCGCCATTTGATTCCTGTTCACGAAACAGGAAATCAATACCACGTTGTACCGCATCCTGGTGGGATGGTTCTCCATATTTACCCAAAAAGCCCACACAACGGGCCGTCACATCGCTGGTCGGTGGATCAATTAATGCGCCATGATCAGCAAACGGAATTTCATTCAGGTAATGGTAGGTATTATCTACATCAAACGCAGCAAAACCGCCATTGCGTGATTGCATACCTACAAGCCAGTTGGCTGCACGTATAATGCTCTGTTGATACGCCTTTTCATTCCCCTGATCCAAAGCCCAGGCCACTGCGGCGGTATCATCAAGATCCGGGTAATGTGGGTTGGCATATTGAAAAGCCCAACCACCGCCAGGTAATTTTGGACAACTATCCCGCCAGTCACCAGGTTCATCTAGAATTTGTTGCGTGACCAACCAATCCAACCCAGCTTTAACAGGTTTCTGATCGGTATCCTGGTCTTCCTGCAATGCCAGACCTGCCAATACAGTATCCCATATGGGTGACGTACAGGGCTGACACCAAGCACGCTCGCCCTCATCTATCAACAATCCTTGCAATGCTTTTCTACACTGAACCCGGCTAGGGTGATCATAATCGTAACCCAACAAAGCTAGCGCCTCATGCGCATTCACCATGGCAGGGAAAATAGCGCCTATGCCGCACTCACCATTCAAACGCTCGAGCGTCCAGCTTTCTGCGCGACGCACGGAGTATCGACGTAGAAAGTCTGGAAAAAGCGGTTCAATTTTCGATAGCATCCGCTCAATAGACATGAAAAAACGTTTAAGTCTGGTCTCTGCCTTAGGAAAATAATTCTGTTCCTCTTCAGGCGCAAGCGTAAACAATTCACGAATTTGAATATTACGTGGATTTACAGCACGTGCCTTCAGTGTACATAAAATAGACAATGGCACCATCACCGTACGTGACCAATACGAAACTTTGCTGATATGGAAAGGAAACCAGCGCGGTAACAAAATAAGCTCTGTCGGCACAACAGGAATTCCCCGCCACGGAATCTGATCATACATAGCCAGCAGTATGCGCGTGAAAACATTGGCTTTTGCTGCACCACCATATTCCAAAATAGCTCGGCGGGCAGTTGCCATATGCGCATCTTCTGGAGAATCACCCACAAGTTTGAGCGCATAGTATGATTTTACAGAGCAACTGATATCAAAATCACCACCGTAATATAACGGCCACCCACCATGCGCGACCGCTTGTTGTTCACGGATAAAGCGCGCCATTTTGTTTTCCAAAACAACATCCACTTCATCCATGAAATGCATCATCAAAATATATTCCGCAGGTATCGTGCAATCAGCCTCTAACGGAAAACACCAATGCCCATCTTCATTTTGTAAAGACAGCAGCGATGAACGCGCATTGGAAAACTGCTTTTCCAATGCGGCCAAATCAATTTCATCTCGATCAGATTCTTCCTGCGGAAGAGCAGAGCCGGTTTTATGGGCAAAATTACTATATTTATGCAGCATGCCAGATATTCTTTGTAACCCTTTCATATATGTCTATGCACCTTATCCATTACGAAGTTTTTATAAATAAGACCCATTAAATTACAAAACAAAAACACCTAGTGTTCCTTCAACTTGTTATTTAGCATCGGTTTCAAACGGATTGTCCTGAAAAGGTTCATTATAAATGTCCAGTGGTGGATTACCATCATAAATCAAATACTCTCGTTGTTGTAATGAAGCTTCCCGTACGAACAAATAGGGATCCAATGCAGCTTGATCACGAATAAGCATTGGACCAGCTAAACGCGCACGTTTATCAATTGCCCCCAAAATCGTCAAAGGCGCAAATACTGTCGCTCCCACGGCAGAACCCACATAAAAAAGCACATTGGTCACAACCGTTACAGGCACGCCTGTTACATCCCGTTTACTACTTGGGCCTAAAAACGGAATGAACAAATAAGAACCCGAATCAACCCCCCACACACCCAAGGTTTGTCCAAAATCCTCATCATGTTGTTCCAGTCCCATATGCGTTGCCATATCAAAAAGACCAAACAAGCCGATCGTCGAATTAATAATAAAACGCAGACCATCGCCAAATCCCTGGCGAACCTTGCCCTGTAAAAATGCATTTAAAACAACATTCGGATAAGACAGATTATCGTAGAAATTACCGATAGACCGTTGCGCTGCGTCGGGTACATAGTCAGAATAAACATTAACAACAGGTTCAAAAAGCATCCGGTCAACACTATCAGTAAAGTTGTAGGACACACGGTTAACACCTTCATGCGGATCAACCTGATCCACATCTGCATCACCGTTCTTAGGAACACTTGCACAAGCTTGCAGAATTATAACACAAAACAATAACACCATAATAGTCATGTAGTTATGACCAATCAATGTATTTGTTCTTGTCAAAATACTAATTTTCTCGTCCATTTACCATCAAAATTTCATTACGTGCAATACAGAACATTTTCAGGGCACTTCAATGTATTTATTACAGTTATGTTTAAACTTGTTGCTGCAAGGGTAATGATCGTGTTATCAATCCTTTACTATGCAACCACGCTACTTCATCGATTAAAGCCTGACGTATTGGACTCTGCGGCAAACGTAATTCTTTCACCGCTTTATCACTATCAAAATACATCGGATATCGCGCTAAGCGCACACCCGTTAAAGGTGCTCTGGGCGCGCGATGACTCACATAATCAGCCATCAACTCCGACACAACGCCAGCAACTAAGGCTAACCAGTAAGGCACACGTGTCTTTGGCATAGCAAGCCCGGTCGTCTCTTCGATCAAACATAATAATTCACCCAACGACATATTTTCATGACCTAAAATATAACGCTCACCAGGCCGACCATTTTCAGCTGCGAGAATGTGTCCTTGCGCAATATCACGCACATCAATCAAATTAAAACCACAATCCAGATAGGCGGGCGTTTTATTATTAAGAAAATCCAGGATCATCCGTGTTGGCGGTGTCAGCTTATTATCTCCCGGGCCAATCGGTAATGTTGGCGCCACAATTACAACCGGCAGGCCTGACTTTGCCGCCGCGAATGCCGCTTGTTCGGCCAGAAACTTAGAGCGACAATATGGCCCGGGCATTTCACCAATTATACGCTGCACACCGGAATCCACCAGCTTTTCACTATGATGCGCACTGCCCGTCAGAATCGATTCTGTTGAGGTATACACAATCACTTCAAGATCTATTTTGGCTGCTTCGCTGAGAACCGTACAGGTTCCTTCATAATTAATCCGCTTAAAATCACCCTTATCTTTCGCCCACAGATTGGGATTCGCAGCCAAATGATAAAGCCGTTGCACCCTTTTTAGCGCACTGCGCACCACATCGGCATCACACACCGAACCACGCACGACTTCCACATTTGACGGCAAAGGCACATCAGGCAATTCCAAAACCCGCACGGTTTCACCTTGTTCCAGCAACTGCGCTACTAAATGAGCGCCAATAAAACCACCACCGCCTGTTACTAATGAGCGCCTGTTGCTCACGTTACCTCCTCAGATTCAGACGAAAGAATGCCTTACTGTATAAAAGCAAAGCAAAAAATACAGGGATTATCAAGCTTGCAATCTAACCGCTTAGGGAAAAATCGATTAATCCATGAATCATTGTCAATCGCCAATATCTTTTATTATTGTTTCAGAAATAACCCGTGATCGTTACATTTCCAGAGTATATTCTTAAGGGCGCCTCTAAAAATCCAGATTCCATCCCAACAGCTGTGTCACAGAAAAAATTATTGCTGTCGTATCAAACATATGCTGCGCTGCAAAATTTTTTCTGCGCCTTGCATTTGGGCGAACTCTGAATTTTCAGAAGCACCCTTAAGCTTTGCGTTCTCCATGCACAATCTCCACCAACTTTAATGCCTGCAATTCCATCTCCATTACAAGCGCATCTACTTTTGCGCGAAAATGGCGATAGAAAATCATACTGGGAATGGCGACAAGTATACCAAATGCAGCATTATACAAGGCCACAGAAATACCATAGGCCAACTGCGCCGGATCACTGCCTGTCGGAGAGTTGGAACCAAAGATTTCAATCATACCAACCAAAGTGCCAAACAAACCCATGAGCGGGCTGAGTGAAGCAATGGTGCCCAGTGTCGTAAGATAGCGATCCATATCATGCGCAACAACACGCCCCGCTTCTTCAATGGATTCTTTCATCGATTCACGCGTGCTTTCCACATCTTTCAATCCCGCAGCAAGAATTTGCCCCAATGGTGAATGTTTCTGCAGGCGTGAAATCATCTCCGGGCTCGCACCATTTCTTTTATATTCACTCAATACTTTGGGTAATAACTCTCTCGGAGCGATAACGCGTGAACGCAACGCCCATAAACGTTCGCCTATAATAGCCACAGCCACAATAGAAGCAAAAATAATCGGCCAAATTGGCCAACCAGCCGCTTGAATTAAAGATAACACGCAATAAACTCCTTACTAGTCTGATTCAGATTATGCTACCGTTTGTACAGATACATCATGAAGTTTTCTTAAGGGCACTTCTAAAAATTCAGATTTCATCCCAACTGCTGTGTTACAGAAAAAATTTATTGCTGTCATATAAAACATATGCTGCGCTGCAAAATTTATTCTGCGCCTTGCATTTGGGCGAATTCTGAATTTTTAGAAGCGCCCTTAAGTATCGCAGTAAATTGGATTTATGTGCTCACCAACAGTCAGCGATTCAGAATTAATCATAGGGATTATCCAGTAATTCCGGTTTGGACTTGTAAATTTTTTGTTACAGGTGCGTAATGTATCCTGCCAGGATATTTTGAGCAAGAAAGCCGACCATTTTTGTCCACAATTTCTGTGGATAAGTTTGTGAGTAACTCTCTAATATTGATATTAAGTTGCCACACCATAACGACTTTTTCTATACTGGTTAAATTTTATGCTTATTAATTAATTCAATATAAACATACAGTTAACCCGCGGCCCAGTGTTTATATGCATTTCATCAAGATAATGCTGCAACCTCATCAAAAAATGTGAATTCTTATAAAAGATAAATATGAACTTCCCCTCAGAACTTAATAGTTATCATGAAGTATTTACTGTAAGTGAGTTGAATAATAGCACTAAAATACTATTAGAAAAGGCCATACCTTTACTTTGGGTAAAGGGTGAAATTTCCAATCTCAAACGTTATCAATCCGGCCACTGGTATTTTTCGCTTAAAGACACTAGCGCACAAGTACGCTGCGTCATGTTTAGACATAAAAATCAATATCTTGACTGGCAACCTAAAGACGGCTTGCAAGTAGAGGTTCGCGCACTGGTTACACTTTATGAAGCACGAGGCGACTTCCAGCTAAATGTTGAAACCATACGTCGTGCTGGCCTGGGTGAATTATTTGAGGCCTTTGAGCAGCTTAAAATACGGCTGGAGAAAGCCGGATTATTTGATTCAGCGCGCAAAAAGCCACTACCCCCTTTTGCACAACAAATCGGCATTATTACATCTCCAAACACCGCAGCGTTACGTGACGTCGTATCCACATTACAGCGCCGTATGCCGATGCTGCCTGTCATCATCTACCCAACACCCGTGCAAGGCGCAGATGCCGCTAAAAAAATTGTGGCATCCATTAACATTGCCTCAAAACGGGCTGAATGCGATGTTTTGATCCTGTGCAGGGGCGGTGGCAGCATTGAAGACTTATGGTCATTTAATGAAGAAATTGTGGCGCAAGCCATTGCTGCGTGCAAAATCCCTATCATTACCGGCATTGGTCATGAAACAGACTTTACCATTGCCGACTTCGTTGCAGACAAGCGTGCGCCGACACCAACCGCCGCAGCCGAACTTTCCAGCCCGGATAATGAAGAATTACAGCGTCGCCTAAACGCACTACAGCAACGATTACAACGCGTCATATTGCATCGCCTGGAACAATGCATGCAACAAACAGATGTCTTCGCACATCGATTAATTCATCCCGGTGAGCGCATTCACAATCAACGCAGTCATCTTGAACATTTGCAGGAACGATTCATCAGTAGCTGGACATATCAAGCTGAGAAAAAATACTGGAGATTATGTGAATCAAACCAACGTCTTGTGTCCACAACCCCAAGGATTCCACAGTTACTCGAACACCAAAATGAATTGGCAAAACGCCTGCAACAGACCCTTTCCTATCAGTTGGAAACACGCATCGTGGCATTACAACACAAGCAAACACAACTTGCTCATTTAAATCCACAATCCGTACTTGAACGCGGTTACAGCATCACCTATTCGACGCAAGGCAGCGTAATTCGCGACTGTAAACAAATTAATCCCGGCGACAAAATTCAGGTAAAATTTGCCAAAGGAAAGGCTGACGCCGAAGTCACAAAGACTCACAAAAAATAACCGTACAAAACCAACAACTTCAAAACATTAACAAATCTTCCTGCGAGGAAAAAATCGAATGCCAAAAACTTTTCTACTACTGGGCACCATCAATACATTCATTTGCATTGCACTGGGCGCATTTGGCGCACATGGCCTAAAACAAATACTATCCACTGATATGCTTGCAGTCTTCCAAATCGGTGTGCAATACCACCTCTACCATGCCTTTGGCATGTTATTCATTGGATTGCTGCTGCTGCATTTTCCTAAAGCTCGGCTGATCGAAGCTTCCGGCTGGCTGATGCTATTAGGCATTCTGCTGTTCAGTGGCACCCTTTATGTCACAAGCCTGACAGAAATACGTGGACTTGGCATGGTAGCGCCATTTGGTGGCACTTCATTTCTCAGCGCATGGGCTTTACTGGCTTTTGCGTTATGGAAAGAAAAGTAAACGCTATTGAAAAGAGAACGGCTGCATTTCTTTGCCCCTTGCCCACGCGGACTGGAATCAGTGCTTGCTACCGAGCTGGAAACAATTGGCGCTACAAGCGTCAATGTATCCAATGGTGGCGTTCAGTTCCAGGGCAATTGGCAAACTTGCTACCAGGCAAATCTGCAAAGCCGCATTGCCAGTCGTATTCTGTGGCAAATTGCCAGCAATTCGTATGTCAACGAGCAGGATATTTATGACACGGCCTATGCACTGCCTTGGAACGAATGGTTTTCTCCTGAACTGACCATCCGCGTCAATCTCGCCGCCATTAAATGCCCACTGCGCAGCCTGAATTTTATTACACTTAAAATAAAAGACGCGGTATGTGATAAATTCCGCAAAATCACCAGCAAGCGCCCCAGCATCGATACCGTTCAACCGGATATCCGTATTCACGGCTTCCTTGAAGCACAGAAATTTACGTTATATCTAGATACTTCAGGGGATGCATTATTCAAACGTGGTTACCGCAAAGCCTCAGCAGAAGCACCTTTACGTGAAAACCTGGCAGCCGGAATCCTGTCTTTATCCGGCTGGCAACCCGGCACACCATTACTCGATCCAATGTGTGGGAGTGGCACCTTTTTATTAGAAGCGGCTCAAATTTCACTTAACATTGCGCCAGGTTGCAAGCGAAACTTTGCATTTGAGAAATTCAAACAATTTGATCAAACGCTCTGGCGGCAATTAAAAGAGAAATCAATTGCAGCACAACAACAACCATCACCACAGCCCATCTATGGCAGCGATCTATATGGCTACGCCCTGGCAGATGCACAAACCAATGTAGCCGCAGCAGGACTGCAAGATGTCGTGCATTTAAAACAAGCCAACATGCTGGAAATTACCGCACCAGCACCGAACGGCATCCTGGTAACAAACCCACCCTACGGCGTTCGCATCGGCGAACTAGAAACATTGACTGACTTTTACCCCAACCTAGGTAACGCCTTAAAGAAAAATTTCACAGGCTGGAATGCCTATATTCTTTCTGCCGACCCCGCACTACCCAAAACAATCCGCCTCAGCGCCTCACGCCGCACGCCGCTGTTTAACGGTGCATTGGAATGCCGCCTGCTTGAATATAAAATGCAGGCTGGGAGTATGAGAAAATAGAGATATACAACACCTGTTTAACGCAATGGCTTCAGAGAAGGCTTTGAGTCGTTTTATGATCACATTTGATGGGTGTTGAATTATAATACGCATTTGCTTTTACACACCCCAAAATGATTGCATGTCATCCATTTTTATAAACAAAATATGAGAATAATTTTTCTATTTATTTTTCTCGGCTGCATCGGCCTTCTGGGTTATGCGCAATATCTGCAACATGTCGAAGACTTATTGCCCTGCCCACTGTGTGTTGCGCAACGAGTTGCCTATTGGCTAGTGGGACTCACTGCACTACTGGCGTTTTTCCACAATCCTAAAAAAATCGGACGCCGTATATATGGTTCTTTGACGGCCACTTTTGCTTTGGCTGGTGCGGTAGTAGCGGCTCGCCAATCTTGGCTGATCCGTTTCCCGGAGTCGTTTTCATGTGGCATTAGCCCGGAAGAGGCTTTTCTTAATTCATTGCCGATTGCGCAATGGTGGCCGGGCATGTTTGAGGCTAATGGAGACTGTATGGATGTCGACTGGGAATTCTTGTCACTGACGATTTCAGATTGGTCATTGATTGCTTTTGCTAGCTTAGCAAGCATGGCCCTTTGTACACTATTAGAGAAAAAATAATCAGATGCAGTACGGCAAATCAGCCTCTTGGGTGATGCTTGGCATGCAGATGTTTTAGACGCTCACGCGCAATATGCGTATAAATCTGTGTGGTCGAAATATCCGCATGACCTAATAATAACTGCACCACACGTAAATCAGCACCGTGATTCAGCAAATGTGTGGCAAAAGCATGGCGTAATGTATGGGGTGACAAATGCTTTGTAATACCAACCAATTGTGCATGGCGTTTAATGAGATACCAGAAGGCCTGACGTGTCATGGCACTGCCACGTGCTGTCACGAATACGGTATCCGTCACGATGCCATCCAAAAGTAGCGGACGTGCCTGCGTGGTATAGCGTTTCAGCCATTCCAGCGACTCTTCTCCAAGCGGCGCTAATCGCTCCTTACTGCCTTTGCCCATCACACGCACAACGCCCATATCCAAGCCAACTTGCGAATATTTGAGATTAATTAACTCGGACACACGTAATCCGCTGGCGTACAACACTTCCAGCATGGCACGATCACGTAAACCTAAGAGGTGTTTCAGATCCGGTGCGCTCAGTAATAACTCAACCTCAGCTTCGGTTAGGCTTTCAGGCAAATGGCGCAATAATTTAGGTGATTCGATATTGAGACTGGGGTCGGTGGTAATTTTACCCTGGCGTAGTTGAAAACGGTAAAAACGCTTTAAACTCGATAATTCACGGCTAGTCGTGCTGGCTTTTATCTTGGCTGAAACTCTGGAAGCCAGAAAATCAAGCAAATCAGAATGCGTTGCATCGGTCAGCGACCTGTTTTCCGTGTTGCTCCCCTTTAGCCAATCACCAAAAAGCCGCAGATCGTTACGGTAACTGTCCAACGTATTACGTGACAAGCCGTCTTCCAACCATAAAGAATCAAAAAACTCGTCGAGTAATCCCGCGTTTAATTCAGCGACACTCATGGCGTAACAACCAACGTTTGATGTCTAACGGAAATCCTTCACTCGCGTTCATAAAACCTCCTAACCCACCATTTTTAGCAATTACTCTATGACACGGAATAATGATGGGTATTCTGTTAGCGCCGCAAGCTCGACCAACGGCTCTTGGTGCCGAATGTAATTGTGTCGCGATATCACCATAGCTACTAGTCTTGCCGCTTGGTATCACTTGAATGGCCTGCCAGACACGACGTTGATGCGTTGTACCGCGAATGTGCAAGGACAAATCAAACATAAAGTCTGGCTCAATTAGATACGACGCTAATTGTGTACAAACTTCTTTGGCAAGTGGATTGAGTGGTGCTAACAGTGGCGTGCTAAGAGGCAAATAATCGATATTTGTAAGCCAGTCCTCTTCAGTCTTAATTCCCAGGACGGCAAATGGTGCAGCAATTTTTGCTTGATAATTATCAGTCTGATTTTCTTTCGATCTACGCACTGTTGTTAACTTGTTTTGGGCAACGCCAATTCATTCTGAGTCAGATGAATAAATCGGCGTTTCCTTCAGTCAATTCCTTAATAATTCTTCTACAATCTGATTACAAGGAGTGTTGACCATTTAAACAAAACAAAGTTTCGCTTAAGGGCGTTTCTAAAAGCCAGACTTCATCCCAACTGCTGTGTTACAGAAAAAAATTATTGCTGTCATATCTAACAGTTGCTGCTCTGAAAAATTTCTTCTGCGCCTTACATTTGAGCGAACTCTGAATTTTTAGAAGCGCCCTTAATAAAAAACTCTTCCATCCAATCAAAGATTATTGTACAGAAAAGCCCTTTACTCTCATAGTGCTATTTATCACTCAGACTACCTGACAACAATAAATCATTCAGACGCTTAACAAAGGCAGCGGGATCATCTGGCTGTCCGCCTTCAGCGAGTAGCGCTTGATCAAACAGAATATGACTCCAGTCTGAGAAATTCGCATCTTCCGTTTTTAACCGCTGCACCATGGGGTGATGAGGGTTGATCTCAAGAATGGGCTTGGCATGATTGACCTGCTGCCCGGCGGACTTCAATAAACGTTCAAGATTGCCGCCCATGTCATGCGCATCGGCCACAAGACAAGCCGGTGATTCGGTTAAACGGAATGTGACGCGCACATCTTTTACCTGTTCACCCAGCATCTCTTTCATTTTATCGGTTAATTCCTGATAATCACTGGTTTCCTTCTCACGTGCTTCTTTTTCCGCTTCATCTTCAAGCTCACCTAAATCCAGACCACCTTTAGCAACCGATTGCAGCGCTTTCCCGTCAAACTCGGTCAAATTAGTGACCAACCACTCATCCACGCGATCCGCCAGCAATAACACCTCAATTTCTTTTTTACGAAAAACTTCTAAATGCGGACTACTTTTAGCAGATTTAAGATTATCAGCGGTGACATAATAAATCTTCTCCTGCCCTTCTTTCATACGCCCCAAATACTGTTCCAGTGGCACCGACGGTTCGTCCGTTTCACTTTGGGTTGTCGTAAAGCGTAACAGCTTGGCAATACGTTCACGGTTTGCAAAATCTTCGCCAACGCCTTCTTTTAGCACTTGGCCAAATTCTTTATAGAAGGTTTTGAATTTTTCTTTACCTTCTTCCTCTTCATTTTTAGATAATTCTTCTATGATTCCCAGCACTTTCTTGACTGAACCAGCTCGAATCGTTTCTATATCTTTCGATTCCTGCAATATTTCGCGTGACACATTCAAAGGCAAATTGTTGGAATCGATGACACCGCGCACAAAACGCAAGTAATTGGGTAACAGTTTCTCCGCATCATCCATAATGAACACGCGCTGTACATACAACTTGATGCCATGACGGTGTTCACGATCAAACATATCAAAAGGCGCACGTGCCGGGATATAGAGTAATTGGGTGTATTCCTGCTTACCTTCTACTCGCGCGTGAACATAAGCCAATGGCGGCTCAAAATCATGCGCCACATGTTTGTAAAATTCATTATATTGTTCGGCAGTAATCTCACTCTTAGGACGCGCCCACAATGCACTCGCTTGATTAATGGTTTCATCTTCGTCAAGAATAGTGTTCTTATTGTCTTCCTGCGACCATTCCTCCTTCTTCATCACAATCGGCAATGTTATGTGGTCGGAGTATTTACGGATAATATTGCGCAGTCTCATACCACTTAGCAGCTCGTCTTCTTCTGGACGCAAGTGCAAAACGATTTCTGTACCGCGTTTTTCTTTCTCCACAACTTCTAAGGTGTAATCCCCTTCACCACTGGATTCCCAGCACACGCCATGTTCAGTCGTTAGCCCTGCGCGTCTTGTTGTAAGTGTTACTTTGTCTGCAATGATGAAAGAAGAATAGAATCCCACACCAAACTGACCAATCAAATTGGCATCTTTTGCTTGATCCCCAGTTAACGTATTAAAGAATTCCCTGGTGCCTGATTTTGCGATGGTGCCAATATTGTCGATTACTTCCTGTCTCGACATACCGATACCATTATCTGTAATCGTGATGGTTCGCTCAGCCTCATCATAACTAACAGCTATTTTTAAATCCGAGTCGTTTTCGTACAAAGCCGCATCGGTTAAGCCTTCAAAGCGTAGCTTATCGGATGCATCTGAGGCATTTGAAATCAATTCACGTAAAAATATTTCTTTGTTGCTGTACAAAGAATGAATCATCAACTTTAAAAGTTGTTTGGCTTCCGCTTGAAAACTCATTTTCTCTTTTGTTGTCTCAGCTTGCACGGTTTTCTCCTTTAAAAAATATTTTGTTTTATATTGGGGTAATACCGATGAATTCAAGTTGGATCATCATTAACGTTTTAACCCCGTATAAGAAATGAGACAAGGTAATCTTTGAATTCTGGACTCTAAAATAGAACTGGATCTGTAACTGAAGTACATTGCGGCTTTCAGGAAAAGCTAATACATTTCCTGACTTGCGTTGAATAAAGAAAATATTCAACTGAAAAAATTACGAGGATGTTTTTCAAAAATATCCTCGTATCTGGATCACATTGAGTTTTGTATCGCGTAAAGACTTAACCCCATCAATGCTTGCGGGAAAATACCAAGCGCCAATACAGCCAAGCCATTAGCGCTTAACAACATCTTCACATCAAATCTAGACTCAATGGGTTCATTGGTTTCAGGTTCATCAAAGTACATGAACTTAATAATACGTAAATAGTAAAATGCGCCAATGAGTGAGAACAACACCGCGACAACTGCAAGCCATATGAAACCAGCATTAACTACGGCTTGCAATACGGCAAGCTTGGCGTAAAAACCAATCAACGGTGGTATTCCTGCCAACGATAGCATTAATAACAAGCCAATAAATGCATACCAGGAGTTTCTTTTATTGAGTCCTTTGAAGTCGCTGATGTTCTCCGCCTCAAATCCACTGCGACATAACAACATGACCATTGCAAAAGTACCTAATGTCATCAACACATAGGCAATAACATAAAACAATGCTGAACTATAACCATTCCAGTCAGCGCTGATAAAACCAAGTATCAAGAAGCCCATATGAGAAATAGTGGAGTAAGCCAGCATACGTTTGATATTTGTTTGAGCAATAGCTGCAATATTACCCACCGCCATTGACATGACCGCCAGTATCACAAGCATACCTTGCCAATCTGCGACCATCTCTCCCATGCCTTCCACTAACAGACGCATTACGAAAGCAAACGCTGCCAATTTTGGAGCTGAGCCAATAAACAAGGTAATTGCTGTCGGCGCCCCTTGATAAACATCGGGTGCCCACATGTGAAATGGTGCGGCACTGAGCTTGAAACTAATGCCGGCAACAATAAATACCAAACCAACAACCAATACTTCATGGCTGCTTACACCACTCTGTATGACCTCAGAAACCGTTGCAACATGTAAAGATCCCGTTGCACCATACACCATAGACATGCCATACAGCAGGAATCCAGACGCCAATGCACCCAACACAAAGAATTTCATGGCGGCTTCTGTCGCCATTAGTGAATCACGACGCAATGCAACCAATGCGTAAAGCGATAGTGAGAGCAGTTCAAGCCCGATGTACAGTGTCAAGAAATGACTGGCTGAAATCATCACCATCATGCCTAAGGTAGCAAACAATATCAGACTGAAATATTCACCGCTCAACATGCCTCGATCAGTCACATAGCTGTGTGAATAGATCAACACAGCCGACACGGTGCCGTACACCATTAATTTCAGAATATCGGCCATGCTATCATCAACGTACATGCCGGAGAAGGTATAGCTGGTTTCTGTTGAGAATGTTACAAACGTAATCAATGCACAACCAAGCAGTGCGGCCTGTGTCAACAGATAGGGGACATAGCGCCTCTTTTCACCTGCTACAAGATCAGCCAGCATTACCACACACACCATTACTAGCATAAATATCTCAGCGTAAGCCGGTGCAAAATCGGGTGGTATAAAATTCATTAATTCTTAATCCTAATATCGAGAAATATCACTATCCCAGAATCACTTAATCACAATTTACTTTGACTGACATGTATCAGCAAGTTATCTACTGTCGTATGCATGACCTCAGTAATTGGATAGGGGTATACACCAATCCATAAAACCGCAATCGCCAAAATAGCTAATAATGCAAATTCACGTCGGGAGATGTCTTCCAGTGCTTCAACGGCCGGACTTGCCACCTCTCCAAAAATAACGCGTTTATACATCCAAAGTGTATAAGCTGCGCCAAAAATCAGTGTTGTTGCTGCCAGGAACGCATACCAGAAGTTGACTTTAACAGCGCCCATAATCACCATAAATTCGCCGACAAATCCACTTGTGCCGGGTAATCCTGCATTGGCCATGGCAAACAGCATAAAGAACGCGGCAAATACTGGCATCTTGTTAACGACACCACCATAATCGGCGATCTGTCGTGAATGTAATCTGTCATACAATATACCGACACACAGGAACATTGCGGCTGAAATAAATCCATGTGAAATCATCTGCACCATCGCACCTTCAACACCATAAGCATTGAACAGGAAAAAGCCCAGTGTTACGAAACCCATATGCGCCACGGAAGAGTAAGCGATGAGTTTTTTCATATCTACCTGCATGAGTGCGATCAGCCCAATATACACAACCGCAATCAATGACAGCGCAATCATCATACCTGCCAGATATTCACTCGCATCCGGTGTAATCGGCATGGAAAAACGCAAGAAGCCATAGCCACCCAATTTAAGCAATATTGCCGCCAGTAGTACAGAACCGCCCGTCGGTGCTTCCACATGCGCATCGGGCAACCAGGTATGCACGGGCCACATGGGCACTTTCACAGCAAATGCTAACAAGAATGCGATAAATATCAGTATTTGTGGTGTAAACGCAATCGGTAACTGATGATAATCTTCTATCGAGAAACTACCGCCGGATGTTTGATACAGGTAAATAAATGCAACCAGCATCAATAATGAGCCCAACAACGTATATAAGAAGAACTTAATCGCTGCATAAACACGATTGGGTCCACCCCAAATACCAATAATCAAGAACATCGGTATTAACGATGCTTCCCAAAACACATAAAACAGAATCGCATCCAGCGATGAAAAGACACCGTTGACAATACCTGACATGACTAAGAACGCACCCATGTACTGAGAAACGCGTTCCTGAATGACTTTCCAACCGGCAATCACAACCAGCGGCGTAATAAAGCAATTCAGCAATATCAATGGCATTGAAATGCCATCAACACCCAAATGATAATTAATGTTAAAACGTTCAATCCAGGCGCGATGCTCAACAAATTGCATTGCACTCGCTGTCGAGTCAAACCCTGTATACAGTGGAATTGCCACCAAAAATCCCAAAATCGACCCTACAAACGCAATCCAGCGTGCTAGCTGTGCGTTGCGATCACCCCCGGTAGCAAATACGGCAACACCAACCATAATTGGCAGCCAGATAATCAAACTTAATAGTGGAAAACCAAACAACATGTTTATTCCGTTTTATTTATTAGTATTTCAGCTTTGAGTATTAGATTCACAAGCGCTATTCACTAGAATTGGTACAGCCATAATGTCAAGATGGCAACTACGCCGACGATCATGGTAAACGCATAATGATAAATGTAGCCCGTTTGAAAACGTCTCACCAACATCGCTGTCCATGCAACCACGCGTGCCGCGCCATTGACAAAGAAACCATCGATCAATTTAATGTCGCCGTACTTCCATAACACCGTGCCTAGTGCACGCGTGCCTCCTGCAAACAGCCATGAATAAAACTCATCAATATAATATTTCCGGTCCAGCAACGTATAAATTGGGCCGCAACGTGATTTTATTTTGCCTGGAATATCGGTTTTTACTGTGTACAAATACCAGGCAGTAAAAATGCCCGCCACGGATAACCAGAAAGGTGCGGTTGATAATGCATGCACCATCATGCCGAATACACCTGTGAATTCCGCACCCAGTTTTTCGATCGCATCATGCTGAGGCAATACATGAATCGCACTACCAAAATAATCACCAAATACCATCGGCCCTATAAACCAGCCTGCACCAATTGTCGGAATTGCCAGAAGTACCAATGGCAGCGTGACTACCCATGGTGATTCATGCAGATGCTCTTTAGTGTGCGCATCCATTCGCGGCTTGCCGTGAAAAGTCATAAAGATTAAGCGGAAGGTATACAACGCGGTTACAAACACGGTAATCAGTACGCAGTAATAAGCAAATCCTGCACCGGGAATATTAGCAAAACCTACCGCCTCAATAATCGCATCTTTGGAAAAGAAGCCGGAGAATCCGGGTACACCTGCACTGGCCACAGCCGCAATAAACATGGTCCAATACGTGATAGGCATATATTTCTTCAGACCGCCCATTTTTTGCATATTTTGTTCATGATGCATGGCAATGATCACTGAACCTGCGCCTAAGAACAAAACCGCTTTAAAGAAAGCATGTGTCATCAGATGGAAAATCGCAGCGGAGTATGCTGAGGCTCCAAGCGCAACCGTCATGTAACCCAACTGTGAAAGTGTGGAGTACGCAACAACACGTTTGATATCATTCTGCACAACGGCGACAAGCGCCATGGATAGTGTTGTGATACCACCAATCACTAAAATAACCGAAAGCGCAGTGTCTGACAGCTCAAACAACGGTGACATACGTGCCACCATAAAGATGCCCGCAGTAACCATCGTCGCCGCATGGATCAATGCCGAGATGGGTGTAGGACCTTCCATAGAATCCGGCAACCATACATGCAGTGGGAATTGCGCTGACTTTCCCATGGCACCGACAAATAATAAAATGCAAATCACAGTAATGACCAGCCACGTCATTCCAGGTATTAATTCAATAGTTTCACTCGCCATACCAGACGCTTGTGTAAAAACCGTTGCATAATCCAGCGAGCCGAAATACATCAGCACCAGTGCGATACCCAGCAAGAAGCCAAAATCACCGACACGATTAACCAGGAACGCCTTCATATTGGCGTAAATGGCAGTAGGACGCTTATACCAGAAACCAATCAACAAATAAGAAACCAGTCCGACCGCTTCCCAACCAAAAAATAATTGCAGGAAGTTGTTAGCCATGACCAACATCATCATTGAGAAGGTAAACAATGAAATATAGCTAAAGAAACGCTGATAGCCTGGGTCGCCCTTCATATACCCAATGGTATAGATATGCACCATCAATGAAACCAGACTGACCACCACCATCATGGTCGCTGATAGCTGATCAATCAGGAATCCGATTTCAAATGTTGTACCGCCAGTAACCAACCACGTATAAACGCTACCATTGAACACATTGCCATCTAACACATCCATAAAAATAATGATGGATGCGATTAGAGAAACAAATACCAGTGATATGGTCACGCGGTGACTCCACGTCGTGCCAATATAGCGACCAAATAATCCGGCTATGAGTGCGCCTAACAGTGGTGCTAGTGGCACCAGTAAATAAAGTGTTTGCATCTCTTTCTATATTATTATGTCAGTTATGTGTACTCAATCTCTTCTACGTCTACGTCTTAACCTTTAAGTTTATCCAGGTCATCAACGTTGATGGTACGAAGATTACGAAATAACACGACCAGTATTGCCAAACCTATCGCAGCCTCTGCTGCGGCTACGGTCAGAATAAAGAATACGAAAATTTGCCCGGATATATCCTGCAAATAGTACGAAAAAGCAACGAAATTCATATTCACTGCCAGTAGCATCAGCTCGATGGACATCAGTATGATAATTACATTTTTTCTGTTTAGAAAAATTCCAACTATACCGATAGCAAACAAAATCGCACCAAGTACCAGATAATGGGATAACGATACCAAGTTAACTACCTCTTTATCTTATATATTTCAAAAATAGCCATATGATTAAAGATGACATGGCTTCATTCTTTCTTCTCTGATGGCATTGCCACCACACGTAATCTGTCTTCTTTTTTCACCCTCACCTGCTTGGATGGATTTGGCGATCTTTTATCTTCACGTTGACGCAATGTCAGTGCAATCGCAGCGACCATGGCAACCAGCAAAAGTACCGCTGCCAGCTCAAAGGCATACACATACTCTGTGTAGATTAACCGGCCTAACTCTTTAGTGTTACTGTAATCAGCTGCTTGCGCTTCAGGCTTCGGCATTTGTTCCAATCCAAAGTGTTTGCCCATCAGCACCATGGCAATCTCTGCCACCATCACTAAAGCAATGAGTGCACCAAATGGAAACCATTTCCAAAATCCTTCCCGCAGTTGGTCAAGGTTAATATCCAGCATCATCACGACAAACAAGAACAACACCATGACAGCGCCGACATAAACCAAAACCAAGGTAATCGCTAAAAACTCAGCTTCCAGCAGCAACCATAAGCCTGCACAGGTCACAAATGCCAAAACCAGCAACAATGCAGAATACACCGGGTTACGTGCAGTAATAACACCCAGTGCCGACGCAATAAGGATTGCCGAAAAGATATAAAATATAACGTCCTGAAAAATCATTTGTATTTACCAGCAATATTCAACGATAGGGTGCATCAGCTTCTCGATCTTTGGCAATTTGGTCTTCATACCGATCCCCGACAGCCAGCAACATTTCTTTGGTGTAAATGAGATCACCTCGCTTTTCGCCGTGATATTCAAGTATGCGTGTTTCAACAATTGAATCGACCGGGCAGGATTCTTCACAAAAACCGCAGAAGATACACTTACTTAAATCAATATCATAACGCGTTGTACGGCGTGTACCATCTTCTCGTTGCTCTGAATCAATTGTAATCGCCATCGCCGGGCAAACTGCCTCACACAATTTGCAGGCTATACAACGTTCTTCCCCATTTGGGTAACGACGCAAGGCATGCAATCCACGAAAGCGTGGTGATTGTGGCGTTTTTTCCTCTGGATAATGAACCGTTATCTTCGGTTTAAAAAGATAACGCCCGGTAACCATCAGGCCTTTTAACAACTCAAACAACAAAAAGGTACTAAAAAATCTTTTGATACTATTCATAGTGTTTATCTCTATTTTAGAACCAAATATTCAGCGGAGTTACATCTTTTATTGAATCCGGCAATTGCATTATTGCGCCAATTACCACGATCCATATTAATGTAAGCGGAATAAATATTTTCCAACCAAGCCTCATAATCTGGTCATAACGATAGCGCGGGAATGTCGCACGGAACCAGAGAAAGAAGAACAACACAAATGCAATCTTTAATAACAACCAGATAAAACCGGGTATCAATGTGAATGGCGCCATATCTACTGGTGGTAACCATCCCCCCAGGAACAACAACGCAGTTAATGTAGCCACCAATATCATATTGGAATATTCGGCCAGGAAGAAGACCGTAAAAGCCATGCCTGAATAATCAACATGAAATCCCGCGACAATTTCTGACTCGCCTTCAGCCACATCAAATGGCGCACGATTCGTTTCTGCAACACCTGAAATCACATATACCAGGAACATTGGGAAAAGCGGTATAAAATACCAATTCAGCATACTACCACCTTGCTGACCGTTCACAATATCTCCCAAATTCAAACTCTGGGACATCATCAACACACACACCAAAGCAAAGCCCATGGCTAATTCATAGGAAACAACTTGAGCTGCTGAACGCATTGCGCCCAAAAAAGCATACTTGGAATTGGATGCCCAGCCAGCAATGATCACACCATAGATACCCATGGACGTCATGGCCAGAATATATAATAAGCCCGCATTGATATCGGCCAACACAACTTCCGGAGAAAACGGTATCACTGCCCAAGCAGCCAATGCTGGCATAATGGTCAGCACCGGTGCCAATATAAACAAAAACTTATTTGCTTTAGTCGGTATTACAATCTCTTTCATGATTGCTTTTACCGCATCGGCAATCGGCTGTCCCCAGCCGCGCAACCATGGAATACCAAAGAATGTTACCCGATTCGGCCCAACACGAATTTGCATATAAGCAATAATCTTGCGTTCAGCAAAAGTAAGATAGGCAACACCAAGCAGCACTGGAATGATAATGGCATATATAAATACCATATTTGTCGCCAATGAGTACAACATGGCGCCCCATTCTGTTCCAAATAGCTGTTCAAACAGTTGTTGAAAATACTCCATTAATAAACCCCAACCCTAACCATTACAGTTTTTCTACCGATATTTCCCCAAACATTGCACCCAGTGCAATTGTATTGGGGTGTGCACATGCAATACGTACACTATTGGCAGGTAGTTTTTCGTCGCAGGCAGCTTCCAGCTGTACCGTACCATCGCCCTGCTTAACGCTAACATTATCTCCAGCATTGATATCCAGACGTTGCAACAGTTCAGATGACATCCATGCACGCGGTGCTGCTGCGTCATGTGTCATTTGCAAAGATTCTGCTCGTCGAACAATTGGGTCCGCACGGTAAATGGGCACTTCCCCAATTCTTTGAATGGATTCAGCATGATTTTCGTTGATTTGGATATCAAAACTTTTCAAATCATTGTTCAAATGATTACCAATATCTGAACCATCTTTGAATATTTCTGCACGCACTTGTTCAGGTGTATCGTGATCAAAACCTTCAAGTTTCAACATATTAGCTAAAACCCGAATCACTTTCCATGCTGGACGTGTTTCACCCATTGGTGTTGCCACACCGTTGAAGCTTTGCACCCGCCCTTCTGTATTGATGTAAGTGCCGGAAGTTTCTGTGAAGGGTGCTATAGGTAAAAGCACATCTGTATAATCCGTTGCATTTCCCTTGTAAGCACTCATCGACACAACAAACTCTGCTGATTTAATTGTTTTCAGTGCCTGCTGTGAATTATACGCGTCATATTCCGGCTCCACATTCATCAATATGAATGCCTGACATTTTTCGTTGCCTTGATCAGAGGCACCCAACATTTGAGCTGCATTCAGTCCACTCAATTGTGACGTAGACAGTGCGCTGAATGTTGGTGTCGCACCAACCAGATATGCACCCACGTTATTGGCTGCTTCACCTAAAAAGCCAAAACTAGCGCCTGTTATTTGCGCAATTGCACCCGCCAGCAAATGAATACTTGAATAATCAGGATGATGTTGCGCCAGATTTCCCAAATAAATCGCTGACGGCTCATTGTCGATTAAGCTGGAAGCGATCGCAATATTTGTCGTATTTAAAACGCCGACAGCTTCAATCATTTGATTTAATTCTGCCGTTCTCTCTGCACCTTTTATCTCGATCGCAGCTTTTAGTATTTCGGCCAATGCCATAGCCAAGCCATGCGGCGCAACAATTGTTTTATTTGCCACATTGGTCAGCAGATCATCATCAATCGGATTGACAACATTGAGCTGCATGCCATCTTTTGCAGCTTGGCGCAATCGTTGGGCAATTAAGGGGTGATCCTTACGCAATGTGCTACCTATAACAAGCACGGATTTCAATACACTGATGTCCGCAATATCTGTTCCAAGCCATGGAATGCCTTGCAATTGCGTATCTGCCCGAAAGTCTGATTGACGCAGGCGATGATCAATATTGCCGCTACCTATGGCGCGCATCAATTTCTGCAATAAATAAAGCTCTTCCATTGTACTGTGTGGTGAAGCCAACGCACCAATGGCTTGCGCACTATATTTTTGTTTAGCGCCATTCAATCCATTAGCAGCAAATTCCAACGCCTGTTGCCAATCACACGCAACCCAATGGCCATCCCGCTTGATCATCGGTTGTGTTAGACGGTCTTCCGAGTTAAGGCCTTCATAGGCAAAACGATCTTTATCCGATAACCAGCATTCGTTGATTTCTTCATTGTCTCGCGGTAACACACGCATGACTTGATTTTGTTTGACCTGGACAACCAGATTAGAACCTAAGCCGCAGTGTGGGCTAATTGATTTTCTGCGCGATAATTCCCAGGTGCGCGCCGAATAACGAAATGGCTTACTGACCAGTGCACCGACCGGACAAAGATCAATCACATTGCCGGATAATTCTGAATCAATCGTTTTGCCGACAAATGACAGTATTTCGGCATGCTCACCACGCCCAGCCATGCCGAGTTCCATGATGCCGGCAATCTCTTGACCGAAACGTACACAGCGCGTGCAATGAATGCAGCGTGTCATATCGGTGGAAATCAAAGGCCCGAGATTTTTATTCTCAACAACGCGTTTGGCTTCCTGATAACGTGAACCACTTGCGCCGTATCCGACGGCGAGATCCTGCAATTGGCATTCACCACCCTGGTCACAAATTGGGCAATCCAGCGGATGATTAATTAATAGAAACTCCATCACCCCTTTTTGCGCCGTATTTGCTTGTTCTGAATTGGTATAAATCTTCATTCCATCCATTACCGGTGTGGCACACGCTGGTAATGGTTTCGGTGCTTTCTCTACTTGAACCAAACACATACGGCAATTCGCCGCTATGGATAATTTCTTGTGATAGCAAAAATGAGGAATATACACCCCGTTCTCTCTGGCACCATCCAAGATGGTGCACCCTTTCGGTACAGATACTTGCTTACCGTCGATTTCAATATTGACCATCAGCTAAATTCTTGGATTAATCACAAATAATAAGATTGACGCGTTTTTATTCATAGTGCGCTACACCATACATTTTTTATGTTCAATATGGTACGTAAACTCGTCACGAAAATGCTGAATCATCGCACGCACAGGCATTGCAGCTGCATCACCCAGCGCACAAATTGTCCGCCCTTGAATGTTGTCTGCAATATTGTCCAAAAGATCCAAATCTTCTGGCCGACCTTTGCCATGCTCAATACGGTTAACAATTCTATACAGCCAACCGGTACCTTCTCTACATGGCGTACATTGTCCACATGATTCTTCAAAATAAAAATATGCTAAGCGCTCTAGCGCCCTCACCATACAGGTTGTGTCATCCATGATGATGACAGCCCCGGAGCCCAGCATTGATCCAGCTTTGGCTATGGAATCATAGTCCATATCTGCTTCCATCATGATATCGCCAGGTAACACCGGCATTGATGAACCTCCTGGTATACAACCTTTTAACTTTCTACCGCCACGCATTCCACCGGCAAGCTCCAGCAATTCAGCAAAGGGCGTACCCATTGGGATTTCATAATTACCTGGTTTATTTACATGGCCTGATACTGAAAATATTTTTGTGCCGCCGTTATTGGGTTTTCCGAGATTAAGATACGCCTCACCACCATTACGAATAAGCCAGGGCACAGACGCAAAGGTCTCGGTATTATTAATGGTGGTCGGCTTACCATACAGACCATAATTGGCAGGAAACGGCGGTTTAAAACGGGGTTGACCCTTCTTGCCTTCTATGGATTCTAATAATGCGGTTTCTTCACCACAAATGTAGGCACCATAGCCATGATGGTTATACAAATTAAAACTAAATGATGAGCCCAGGATGTTGTCACCCAAATACCCCGCTGCACGCGCTTCATCAACAGCTTCTTCCATGCGCTCATAGGTCGCCCAGATTTCGCCATGAATATAGTTGTAACCCGCTTTAACACCCATCGCGTAAGCTGCGATAATCATGCCCTCAATCAGAAGGTGCGGATTAAAATGCATAATATCGCGGTCTTTAAAAGTACCCGGCTCACCTTCATCTGAATTACAAACGATATATTTATCACCGTCATAATTCTTGGGCATAAAGCTCCACTTTAAACCGGTTGGGAAGCCAGCACCGCCACGACCTCGCAGCGCAGATTTCTTAACTTCTTCGATAATCTCTTCTGGCGTTATCCGTTTGGACAGGATTTTCTTTAACGCAGCATAGCCTTCGCGTGCTTCATAGCTTCTAAGCCGCCAATTATCTGGATTTGATGAATCGACTCCATTGAGTAATGTGAGCGGATATTCTTTCATTTGCGCAGTTCCTCCAACATCTCATCAATCATTTCGTTGGACATAAAACTGCACATGCGTGTGTTGTTAACCAACAAAACAGGTGAATCACCGCAAGCGCCCATGCACTCGCCTTCCTGTAAGGTGAACTGACCATCCGACGTTGTTTGATTAAACCCAATGCCTAATTTTTGCTTTAAATAAGCGGCTGCTTCGTTTCCACCGGACAAGGCACAAGGCAAATTGGTACAAACAGTCAGTTTGTATTTACCCACCGGCTCCAGGTTATACATATTGTAGAACGTCGCCACTTCATACACCGCAATCGGCTGCATACCGAGGTATTCAGCGACAAAGTCCATGGTCTCATTAGCCAGCCAGCCCTTCTCTGTCTGCGCAATTGCTAGTGCGGACATTACTGCTGATTGCTTCTGTTCAACCGGATACTTAGCGATTTCACGGTCAATTTTTTCTAGGGATTCAGTGCTTAACATCTTATTATCTATCTATCTCACCAAATACGATATCTTGTGTGCCGATGATTGCTACCACATCAGCAATCATATGCCCGCGTGACATTTCATCCATTGCTGCCAAATGGGCAAACCCAGGCGCACGAATTTTTAAACGATACGGCTTGTTGGCACCATTGGATACCAAATAAATACCAAACTCGCCTTTAGGATGCTCAATACCCACATACGCTTCACCTGGCGGCACATGGAAACCTTCAGTAAACAATTTGAAGTGATGGATCATGTCTTCCATGTTTTCCTTCATGCCAACACGTGATGGCGGTGCAACTTTATTGTTATCCGTAATTACCGGGCCGGGATTCTGACGCAACCAATCGACACATTGCTTGATAATGCGATTTGATTGTCGAAACTCTTCCATGCGCACCAAATAACGAT
>JAJFJK010000215.1 GCA_021774075.1 Nitrosomonas sp.
AAGATAATGACGCACTTCATCATAATTTTTCCAAAGAAAAGTTGAATGTATTTCCATATCAACTTCGTTTAGCCTGGGACCGACTCGTGTTTTCGGGTACCGGTCAAGCCCCTATTAATGTGCACTCACAAGAAGAAATGCGTTCCAAAGTTGCCAGCACGCCAGGCGCGATTGGATATTTAGAAACGATCTATATTAGTGATGACCTCCATGTGCTCAAAATTAGATAGCGGTATACATACCAATTGCAAAACAGCTATCAAGCTGTTAATCCTGTCCGTTATGCTATGGAGTAGCGCGACATATGCAGAGGAACAAACTGACGGTACCGAAAAACCAACCATTATAACTTCTGCAACCAATTGGTTTGACACGGTGAAGCTGCCTGATTATCTGCAAATTCATGGTTTCGCCAGTCAGGCGTTTATGACAACTTCAGATAATGACGTTTTTGGAAATACTGACGATGATGGTAGTTTTGGTTTTACAGAGGCAGGACTGAATGCCTTGCTGCGACCACTGCCAAGGTTGCAATTGTCAGCACAGGTTCTTTCACGTCGTGCAGGCATAGGGAATTCAGGTAGTCCCCGGCTTGATTTTGCATTTGCTGATTATCGTTTATATTCTCATGAAACGAATCAATTTGGCATACGTGTTGGCCGATTGAAGAATCCATTCGGATTTTATAATGATACACGTGATGTGGCGTTCACACGTCCCAGTATTTTGCTGCCGCAATCAATTTATTTTGATCGAACACGTAATCTTGGGCTTTCTTCAGATTCCGTTCAATTATATGGTGAAACATCTCATTCTGAGCTTGGGAGTGTTTCCGTTCAATTTGGCATAGTAAGGCCAATAGTTGATGATAAGGATACTGAATCGTCTCTTCTATCGGGGCTGCGGGCAGGACACTTGGAACCAGAAATATCCTATATTGGCCGTGGAATTTATGAAACGAATGACAATCGGTTTCGTTTGGCGCTCAGTGGCGTATGGTTAAATACAGATTATGACCCAGGTAAAAATGATTTTTTAGGGCCGGGTTCCATTCAATTTTCGCCGATCTTTGTTTCTGCGCAATATAATACGGAACGTTGGAGTCTGACATCTGAATATGCTTTGCGCCACTTTAAATATAAGAATTTCAATGTTCCAGCATTTGATGCTCTAGATTTTTATGGTGAGAGTTTTTATTTCCAAGGGCAATATCGCTTTAACCCAAAGTGGGAAGCCATCTTGCGATACGATGTGCTTTTTATAGATAGAAGCGACCGGAGCGGGAAAAAGTCTGCTGCAGCTTCCGGGCGACCGGCACATTCTCGCTTTGCCAAAGATATAACAGCCGGTTTGCGTTGGAATGTTACGCCATCATTCATGCTGCGTGCTGAATATCATTATGTTAATGGTACAGGCTGGCTCTCGACGCTAGATAACCCGGATCCTGCCGATACAAGCCGATATTGGCATCTTTTCGCTGTTCAGGCCTCTTATCGTTTTTAGTAAAAAGCGGGTTGTGTTGTTTCAGTTTTTCACAATAAAAATATTGTTGCGAGACTCAGAAATATAAAAAAACCGCCACTATCCGTCACAGCAGTAATCATGACGCTGGAACCCAGCGCAGGGTCGCGTCCAAATTTACGCAGTGTTAGCGGAATGAGTACGCCCAATAATGCGGCCAGCAGTAGGTTAAGTATCATGGCCATGGTCATAACCAGACCCAGAGAAGCGCTTTGGTAGATGGCAAAGGTAAACAGCCCAACGACGGTGCCCCATATTATGCCGTTTACTGCACTCACACCGATTTCCTTGGCGATTAGTTTCCATGCGCTGCTGGTGTCAATTTGTTCCAGCGCGAGTGCACGCACAATCATGGTAATGGTTTGGTTGCCGGAATTGCCGCCTATACCAGCAATAATGGGCATAAGGGCGGCCAATGCCACTAATTTCTCGATCGAGTCTTCAAACACGCCAATGACGCGGGAGGCGATGAAAGCGGTGACAAGATTAACTGCTAACCAGACCCAACGGTTTTTGACACTTTTTAATACTGGCGCAAAAAGATCTTCTTCCGCACTCAGACCAGCCAGATTCAATGCTTCGTTCTCGGCTTTTTCACGAATAAAATCAATGACGATGTTGACTGTCACGCGCCCGAGTAGCTTGCCATGCGCATCAATGACTGAGGCGGAAACCAAGTCGTAGCGTTCAAATGCATTGGCAGCTTGTTGGGCAACATCGTCAGGATGCAGTTTGATCATTTCTTCCGTCATGACATCGGACACGAGTGTGTCCGGGTCACTGACCAGCAATCGGTTAATCAGCAGCACACCTTTCAGTTGTTCATCTCTATCCACAACAAACAATTGATCGGTATGATCGGGCAGCTCATCCAGTCGCCGTAAATAACGTAGCACAACTTCCATTCGGACATCTTCGCGGATGGTAATGACATCGAAATCCATTAATGCACCGACGGCGTCTTCTGGATACGACATGGCAGCGCGAAGCTGTTCACGTTCTGTGATGGGCAATGACTGGAAGACATCATCCATGACATCTTTTGGTAAGTCTGGCGCAAGATCTGCAATTTCGTCGGTGTCAAGAAATTCCGTTGCGGCAACCAGTTCTTGGTTGCCCATGTCGGTGATCAGTGTTGCGCGAACTGCATCAGATGTTTCCAACAAAACATCACCATCATATTCTGCCTTGACCATACCCCATATCAGCAGTCGATCCTCAAGTGGAAGGGCTTCCAGGATATGAGCGATATCGGCAGGATGCAGCCGGTCGAGTAAAGACTGCAGTTCGGCCAGATTCTGTTTCTGCACCGAGGACTCGGTAAGTGCTTGATCAGCCGTGTCTTGTAAATGGACGAAGCCTTCCACCAGCTTGTATTTACGCAGTAAGTACGTGACTTGCTGTAGTGGGGTCTGAAAATTTTCGTTGTTATCTTTTTTTTTGGCTTCGGTCATGGTGGACTAGCGCGTTGAATTCAGTGCTTATTAAGGTTACAGTTTATGAAATTATGGAACTCTGGCGGAATGAAGTCGCCCGAGAAAAATTTCTTTCTTTTTTAATAAGTGTTGTGATTCACGGTTGTTATCATAATACCTTGGATTGGTGACCATGGCGGCAAGGTACGTGGCTTGTTCTTTTGTCAGTGATGAGGCGGGAAGGCCGAAGTAATGTTGTGCAGCCGCTTCCACACCAAAAACACCGTTACCCCATTCAATAATATTTAGGTAGATTTCCAGAATACGCCGTTTTGACATGATATTTTCCATCATGACTGTGATGATGGCCTCTTGAAGCTTACGGCCCATGGTTTGTTTGCTTGAAAGAAACAAATTCTTAGCCAATTGCTGGCTGATGGTGGAACCGCCTGCGGTTATTTTTCCTTCTTTGATATTCTTTTTAAATGCATTCTGTAAAGCATCGTAATCAAACCCATTATGCTGCGTAAATTTGCTGTCTTCGGCGACGATAATGGCTCGCTTCATCTCATACGAGATTTGATGATAAGACACCCATGTCTGTTGTAATGTTGCGTTGGAATTATTCTCTCGCAAGCTTTCCAGTTGGTTTTGCATAAAAGCGCTGCTACTGGGATTATGGCGATTCCAATACAACACATGGCTGAAAATCCATAATTGATATAGAAATACGGCATAAAAAATTAATAAAATAATCCGCCAGAACCAGTGTTTTAGGGTTGTGCCCCGTTTTAGTTTGCTTTTTTTTTGCTTCACGTCGCAACTCAGTGATGATGTCGATGGTGTCTCGTGTGTTTTACGCGTGTGTTTTACGCGTGTGTTTTGAGCTGTGCGATGATGGGTTTTGTTTGCGGCCTGATGCCGCGCCACAAAAAGAATGACTCGGCAGCTTGTTCGACCAGCATGCCGATGCCATCTGCCAGATTATGCGCGCCATTTTGTTGGGCAAATGCAAGAAAGCGCGTCGGTTCATGGCTGTACATCATGTCATAGGCCAATGAACCGTTGGCAAAGATGTTGGCAGGTAGGTCCGGTATTGCATCCTGTAAGCTGGCGGATGTTGCGTTGATGATAATGTCAAAGCTCTCACCTGAGAAATCCATAAAATGACCTGAAACAAGTTCACCATATGCAGCGAATTGTTGCTGCAATAACTGTGCTTTTTTGGGGGTGCGGTTAGCAATCGCCAGCATAGCAGGGCCTTGCTTTAGTATGGGCAGCACAACACCACGTGCAGCACCGCCAGCACCCATCAGCAGAATACGTTTTGAAGCAATACTGATACCCAGATTTGTTTCAATATCACGTACCAATCCAGCACCATCTGTGTTGTCACCTAGAATTTCGTCATGTTTGAATTGCAGTGTATTAACAGCCTGCGCACTTTCGGCACGCTCGGTTAAATGGGTTGAAAACGCATAAGCTTCTAATTTAAATGGCACGGTTACATTCAACCCTTTGCCACCTTGTTGGTGGAAGGCGGTGACGGTTTTCTGAAATTCATCAACTGGCGACAAGATCGCTTCATAGCGCATTGCCTGGCTGGTTTGTTGAGCGAATGCGGTGTGGATTAAAGGTGACTTACTATGTGAAATCGGGTTGCCAATAACGGCATAAGCATCAAGTATGGGCATAGAAAAATTTACGGTGTTTCAGTTAATAAATTGCATAGCAATGACTATTGACTAAGCAGCTGATCTGAACGGGAGAATACCCAGGTGCGGGTGATATGCAGTATATCGGTGTCACGACTAATTTCGGGCGGAAAAGCGGCAAATCCGTTTGATCCGGCGAGTCTGACGATACGAATGGCTGCTTCATCTAGAACCGGTTCGCCGGAAGTGCGATTAATACCAATGGATTCCAGACTGCCATCAGCGCGAATGCCGACGGTAAGTTGTAGGCTGCCATAGAGCTTGCCTCTTCTGGCGGCTTCCGGGTAATTGAGATTGCCGATGCGCTCCACTTTAAGGCGCCAGTCTTCAACATAGCGCGCAAATCGAAATTCTGTTGTGCGTGCACCCACAAATTTCCGGACTGGGCGCTTCTGATAAGTATTATGGTCTTGTGCAATTTGTGCTTTTAAGCGTGCAATATCAAGACTGCGCTGGAGTAGGGCGGACGCATCCGGTGTGATTTGATTTTCTTGCGTTTGCTGTTTGTCTGCATTCGGTTGCTCAATTTGGTGCTCGCTATCAACTGCAGCCATCAACGCTTTAGCTTCTTGTTCTAATTGCTTGACCTTTTCTTCAACTGCAGTATGACTGATAGAAGGTTTACTTTTAGGTAATACCGGAAACGGTGTTGAAGCACGGCGATCTTCATCGGTATTGCCACCGCCATCCAGGTTTTCTTGGGCAAGTGTTTCTGTTTTAACGGGTGCTGAAAGTGTTTTGCTATTGACCAGCACAACATCCAGTGAAGTGACGATCTTGTCAAAATTTGGTGTTGGAAATTGGAAGGTCACACCAAAAAGTATTGTCAGGTGTGCAACCAGCGAAATCATCATCGCCACAAACATGTGATTGTTTTGTGAAGGCAGATGACCGCGTAGTACAGTCAAAGTGTTTCTATGTATATTGATAGTAGCAGCCAAAGTCTAAATTTGATCCAGGATTAAAAGCGGACAGCTGTAACTGTGGTTTTTAGATTCAGTTTTGCTATTGTAGGCAACAACAATTTAGTTGTCACATTTATCCTGTAGTTTTTAAATAGTTAATTTATGATGCCTGTTTTTGTAGAAATTTTGCATTTAAACTGCGTTCAAGTAAATCAATTCCGGATATTTCTAGTGTGACATATGTATCAGGTTCCAAGTTCGGCAATGAAGGTACCCGGGTAACCATTGGCAGATGATCCAGTTTTACCAGATTTTCTTTAATGACCAATGCATTGATGGTCTGGATGTTTTCCTGTAATAACCAACGTAAGCACCAATATCGTTCCATAGCACGCTGAAACTCGCCATAATAACTATACGCAATTTCAAAATCCCGCATGCCGATTAAAAGTGCATCGCTTTCTTTGGTGTAAGCTGGCGCATCATTTTGTAGTAAAGCAATTAACTGTCTCTGATTGATGAAGTCAACATAACGACGCATGGGCGAGCTGCTCCAGGCATATTGTGAGACACCAAGACCTTGGTGCGGTGCGGGTGCGGTGCTCATTTTAACTTTGCCGTTTCCCTGGCTACGATAAATGCCGGTAATGCCGGCGTCAGCCAACTGTTTGCCCCATTCGGTATTAACGTAGATCATTAATTCCGAAACAACTTTGTCTATGGGTGCTCCGCGTCGGCGTTCGCTAATGGTGACACGATCATCTTTAATGTCGAAGCTATAATCAATTTTGTCGTTATTGCTGTCATTTGCTTTACCGCGTAGCGCTTCCATTTTGCCGGCGAAATCCCACAATAATCGTAGCTCTTTGCCGAAGGGGTGATTCACTTCATCTTGAATGAGCGTAGATTCGTTAAAAGATTTTTCCAGCGCATCGTGACGTAAATTTGCAACCACGTTTATTTTTTCTATACGATTTTCAGTGCTGATGACCGTGAAATCATCACTGACATTAAGATATAACGAAAGTGCAGGACACAATCGGTTTTCAGCCAATGTGTAGTGGTCGATAACGGCGCTGGGTAACATGGTGATTTTATTACCTGGAATATAAACAGTAGATAAACGCTTGGCAGCAGCCTTATCCAATGGCGATTCAGGTTCAATACCCAGTGCGGGTGCGGCAATATGGATACCAATGCGGAAACTACCCAATGTTAGTGGTGTTACTGAGAAAGCATCATCAATTTCTGTGGTTGAGGCATCATCGATACTGAATGCGGCAACGTCTGCAATAGGCAAGTCGGATAGATCGTATAAGTCCTGGGTGGAATTAAGCACGCCAAAATCTGTTCCATCCGGGAAATGTTCCCAAAGAAATTGATTAAAGTGATAGTCATGCGAAGACGGAATGGCGCCACAATTTTCCAGCAATTTTGTTACGGTTAACTTTTTTTCCGTGCATGTAGCCTCAAGTGCCTTCCATTCAATTGAATTTTTATCCGGCTTATAAAGTAAGTTGGCAAGATGTGGTTGGAATGCTTCCGGTAGCTTGGAATTTTTAAGTTGTTCAACATAACGTGCTTGTTGTTCAGCTTGCAGGCGTTTTTTCTCCTGGCTGGCCAGTGCTGATTTGAGTGCATCCGGTGGCGCTGCTTTGTACCGGCCGCGTCCTTTTTTATAGAAATACATCGGCGCACTGTGCAGCAGCATCAAAGTTGCCGCCGCTTCAACAGGGCTTGGAGAATGACCAAAGTAATCAGCGGCTAAAGTATTGCTGGCGAACTCATCATCACTGGTGCAGCATTCCCAAAGAAAATCTGTGTCCAATTCATCGGTTACTTTTTGCACATGTTGCATGAATTCGGACAGTGGCGGCGTATCGAAACGTAACAATACGGCTGCAGCCTTGATTTTAGAGCGCTTGCCGTGAAGCGCTTCTATTTGTAAAGAAGTCGTGTTGTCGGTAAGAATGGTGCCAACCTTGAAGTTTCCGGCTTCTTCATAAAAAACGTTCATAAGGCTACTTTTGTTGACGGGGTTTGACGAGCAAAATTATGTGGTTGCATTAAAAGTGAGTTTGTCTGTAACAGAAAAAATTAAGGTGCTACCGGTCAATTTATATATTAGAATCTAATAACTAAATTGTTTCGATTGCATCCCATCATCCATTTAGCGCCAGGTTAATCGCTAATTCTGTATGTGGTTGTTGGAAGCTTTTTGTAAGGTATCAAAGCTTTATTATGATTTTTGTAATGTTCTAACAATGCTGCATTATATACGAGACGTTTCAGCAAAAAAAACAGTTACACAATGAATCTGCTTTGAAATGTAATTTTGTCTTTTTTCTTCACAGCTTGACGTATAATCCTAAAATTCTCAGTTGGTCGCTTCAGCAATGGACAACCTCATGAAACAAAATAAATATTTTGTCAAAGGCGAGTCACCCTAAAGCGTGAACCACGCTATGATGTTTATAGCACACCGTTCTTTATCTTTTGCTGCGTTGCAATTCGTTGTGAACTAGTTATTACGCCTCACTGCGCCGTGCTAAAAATAAACAACAATGCACTCTAAGCATCATCCAACTGAGGATTTTAGGATAATTTTTCCCAGCTGCACATTTTAAGATTATTTTTTGTCGTCTAATTTCAAGGAAAATATGTATTCTCACCGTGAGATTTTGTTTTTAGTCGTCCTTATTCTTTCCTTAACTGCCTGTGTACAGCACAAAACCCCATCAAGTGTGAATGCTGAAGAAGAAAACCGTTCTTTGCTTATGCAAGCGGGGACGCCGTTTCTGGACGGTATGGGAGATTATGCGCATTTGATTACGACAAATCATCCCAATGCACAGCGCTATTTTAATCAGGGGTTGGTGCTAAGTTTTGCATTTAATCATGCGGAATCGGTGCGTTCATTTCGTGCAGCGCAAACACTTGATAGCCGCTGTGCCATGTGTTTTTGGGGCGAGGCGTTGGCATTAGGTCCAAATATTAATGTTACCAGTGATGGGCAGGTGGTGATGAGCGATGATGCGCGAGTACAAGCCTATGCTGCTATACAAAAAGCCGTTGGCCTGAAAGATTTTGTCAGCGAAAAAGAGCGCGATTATATCGATGTATTGGCGCAACGTTATAACGGTGATGTTGCAACATCAAGGCACCATTTGGATGTTGTTTATATGCAAGCGATGCGGCGTCTTCTTCAGAAATATCCGGAAGATGATGATGTGGCCGCACTTTTTGCTGAGTCAATGATGAATACCATGCCATGGGATTATTGGTCGAATCCGGATACGCCTAAAGAATTAACGCTGGAAGTTATTGATGTTTTGGAGAAAGTGCTTGACCGTTCGCCGCAGCATCCGCTTGCTATTCATTTGTATATTCACGCGGTTGAAGCTTCTTCAACGCCAGAGCGTGCTGAGCGTGCCGCAGACAGATTGCGTGATTTAGTGCCTGGTGCCGGTCATCTGGTACATATGCCGTCGCATATTTATTGGCGCGTTGGGCGTTATGACGATGCAGCAAAAGCCAATAGTCAAGCGGTGGCAGCAGATGAAGCCTACATCGCTGCTTGTAAAGCACAAGGTTTTTATCCGGCGGCTTATTATCCGCATAATCTTCATTTTCTGTGGGCTGCGTATAGTATGGAAGGCCGTAGCCAAGCGGCTATTCAAATGGCACGTAAGGTGGCCGCAAGTGTTCCACTGGAAGTTATTGAACAATTTCCAGTGGTGGAGTTTTTTAAAACAATTCCATTGCTCGCATTAACAAATTTTGGCCAATGGGATGCGCTGCTGGCTGAACCACAACCACCTGCACATTTGGCGTTCTCAAACGCAATTTGGCATTATGTACGAGCTATTGCCTACGTAAATCTGGCTAATTTGGATGCGGCACATGCAGAATATGCCAAGCTTGTATCTTTACGTGAAGCGGATGATATCGTTACGCTCGATGGCATGGGTTACCCAGCCGGTATGCTGTTGCATATTGCTGATGCGTTGGTGCAAGGTGAAATCCATATGCATGGTGGAGAATCAGCCCAGGCAATTACTGCGTTTAAGACTGCAGTTGCAATCCAGGATCAGTTACCCTATACCGAACCGCCATTTTGGTATTATCCAACGCGCCATACATTCGGTAAGGCTTTGCTCGAACTGGGTGACGGCAAGCAAGCAGAAGAAGTTTATCGAGAAAACCTTGCGCATTACCCAAAAAATGGCTGGGCTTTATACGGACTGGCACAGAGTCTTGAAATGCAAGGAAAAGATTCGGGTGGGACGCGCGAGTTATTTGAGAAAGTTTGGCAGCGTGCTGATGTGCAGTTAACCGCATCGCGATTTTGAATTTGCGACCAAAGTACAGTATTTTATATATCTAACTTAGATTAGAGTGGTTCACGTTGTTAGATTTTATCTAAGAATTGTTTGGAATGGATGTATTTGGTTAAGGGTTTTTAAGGGTTCTTCTTGTGTTTTTCCAGCAGTGACTGGATAGAATTTTTTAACTCGGAATGAGGTAATGAGTTGGCTAATTGATTTAAACTTTCAATACCGGTTTGACTCAGTTTAGGTTTTTTCTTGATGAACGCTTGTGAATTTTTGGCATAGTAATGTGCCTGCACAGAAATTTGAATTGTTGTTACGTCCCATCCCAGTTTTTGTAACTGTAGTAGCAGGGATGGAGAGATAAGTTTTAGTTTTGAGGCGATTGCACCATTCTCAGCTAATACAGTGAGTTTTCCATTTGAGATTTTTCCCAAGTTGCAACTTTGGGCCAAATAAGATGGGATAATCGAGATAAAGGTTTGTTGCATTTCGCTCAATTGGTTAACACGGGAAAATAATTCCTGATACTCAGTTGTCTGGCCAAGCATACTGAGATAAGTCTTTATTTTATGAGTGGACATGGTTATCTAAAAAATACCTACAGAGAAGTAAAAAATGAATATTATTTTAATTTCTAATAAGTCAGCAAGAGCAAAAAAAATAACGCTGACAGGCATACATTTTACATTAATAATCAGCGCATTGCTATTTATTGTCATGATGTTGTCACTAAGTTTAAACTTTTTTTCGCTGCGCTATGCAGATAGCGTTGAGGCACCTTTATTAAGGACATTGTTGGTGAATCCGCAAGAAGAGCGGCACCAAAAAGACCAGATGCACATGCATGACAATTTGAATGTTATGGCAGCCAAGCTGGGGCAAATGCAGGCGCAACTGTTACGACTGGATGCATTGGGTGGACGTTTGGCGGAGACATCGGGCATTGATCCGCAGGACTTTTTATTTAGTGAACTGCCTGGTCAAGGTGGCGCGCATCCGGCTTTACATGCAGAGGCAATGACTTTTAGTGAGTTTGACGAGAAGCTGCATGAATTGTCCTATATGTTGGATGAGCGGACGGAAGTATTGGGTGCGCTGGATTCCTTTTTGCGTGGTGACCGCCTGACCAAGCGTGTGATGCCATCATCCATGCCAGTTGATACAGATTGGTACTCATCAGGCTATGGCTATAGGATTGACCCAATTACCGGTAAACGTGCTTTTCATCAAGGCGTGGATTTTGCGGCAAAAGCTGGCACACCGATCAAAGCAGCGGCCGGTGGTGTTGTAGTCTACTCCGATCATCATGCTGAATATGGTAATATGGTCGAAATTGATCACGGCGACGATTTGGTTAGTCGTTATGCGCATGCGTCAAAGCGCCTCGTCAACCTTGGGCAGGTCGTATTGCAAGGGCAGAAAATTGCTGAAGTCGGCAGTACAGGACGCTCTACGGGTGCGCATTTGCATTTTGAGATCAGACATAAAGGTAAACCACAAAATCCATCGCGGTTTTTAAAACGGCCTGGCTGACTCGGTTGAATCAGAATTGATTGGCGGTTGCTAAAGCGTTATTGTGAAGGGTGAGGTAAAATAACTCATCCTTTATTTTTTTATATTGATTGTTTAAATAGAATTTTTTCGAGACTTTATGTTTAGTAATCTACTCAAAAATATCTTTGGTAGCCGCAACGAGCGAATGGTTAAACAGTATGATAAAACTGTTCGTGTTATTAATGATTTGGAACCGGAAACCCAGGCCCTGTCCGACGCAGAATTGCGTGCCAAAACGGATGAATTCAAGCAACGTATTGAGGATGGTGAAACATTAGACGCGATATTGCCGGAAGCATTTGCAGTAGTTCGTGAGACAAGCATACGTGTGCTGGAAATGCGCCACTTTGATGTGCAACTGATCGGTGGCATGGTGTTGCATGAAGGCAAGATTGCTGAGATGCGTACCGGTGAAGGTAAAACGCTGATGGCCACTTTGCCGGCATATTTGAATGCACTATCAGGATTGGGTGTGCATATTGTAACCGTGAATGATTATCTGGCTAAGCGTGATGCTGATTGGATGGGGAAGATTTATCAGTTCTTAGGCATTAACGTTGGTGTGATCTATTCTCAGATGCAGCTTGATGAAAAATTGGCAGCATATGCGGCAGATATCACCTATGGCACGAACAATGAATACGGGTTTGATTATCTGCGTGACAATATGGTCGGGCATTTAGCTGAGCGTGTTCAACGTGCGCTTAACTTCGGTATTGTTGATGAAGTTGATTCCATTCTGATTGATGAGGCACGTACCCCGCTGATTATTTCCGGGCAAGCAGAAGGTGATACGGAAATATATATTCGTATTGATAAATTGATACCCAAGTTAATTCGCCAGGAAACAGAGGAAAGCCCCGGTGATTATAATGTTGATGAGAAAGCGCATCAGGTCTCATTGAGTGAGGAAGGTTTTGAACATGCTGAAAAATTACTGGCCGATGCCGGATTACTCAAAGCGGGCACCAGTCTTTATGATCCTGCCAATATCAGTTTAATTCATCATCTGAATTCAGGCTTGCGCGCGCATGCTTTGTATTTTCTAGATCAACATTATGTGGTGCAGGATGACCAGGTCGTGATTGTTGATGAGTTTACCGGCCGTTTGATGGCGGGTAGACGTTGGTCTGATGGCTTGCATCAAGCTGTTGAAGCGAAAGAGGGCGTTGCTATTCAGAAAGAAAATCAGACGCTTGCCTCAATCACCTTTCAGAATTATTTTCGTATGTATCAGAAGCTAGCTGGTATGACAGGTACTGCTGATACTGAGGCCGCTGAATTTCAGCAGATTTATGGATTGGAGACGGTCATCATCCCAACACATAATCCAATGATTCGTGATGATCGTATGGATCAGGTTTTTCGTACCGCGCCAGAAAAACATAATGCCATTGTGCAAGGCGCTAAGGAATGTTACGAGAGCGGACAGCCAGTATTGGTCGGTACCACATCAATTGAAAATAATGAGCTGATATCCAAGTTATTAGACGAAGAAAAGTTGCCGCATCAGGTGCTTAATGCGAAACAGCACGCCAGTGAAGCAAATATTATTGTGCAGGCGGGTCAACCGAAAATGATCACCATTGCAACAAACATGGCGGGCCGTGGAACCGATATCGTGCTGGGTGGTAATCCCGAGCCTGAAGTTGAAAGTATTCGTAACAATGAGAAGCTAAGCGAAGAAGAAAAAAAAACGCGCATAGCCAAAGTATACGAGGAATGGCAAGTTGTTCATAATGACGTGCTTAGCAAAGGTGGTTTGCACATTATTGGCACTGAGCGTCATGAATCTCGTCGGGTTGATAATCAATTGAGAGGGCGTTCTGGTCGACAGGGTGACGCAGGCTCCAGCCGTTTTTATCTTTCTTTGGAAGATCCGTTGTTACGTATTTTTGCATCAGACCGTGTTGCCAATATCATGACGCGGCTTAATATGCCTGAAGGGGAGGCTATTGAGCACCCGTGGGTAACACGTGCCATTGAGAATGCGCAACGTAAAGTTGAGGCGCGCAATTTTGATATGCGTAAGCAGTTACTGGATTTTGATGATGTGGCGAATGACCAGCGGAATGTGATTTATGAACAGCGTAATGAGTTGCTGGAAGCGGAGCAGGATATTTCTGAAACAATTTCGGCAGTACGAGATAGTGTGCTGACCAACCTGTTCAGTATATATATTCCGCCGCAAAGTGTGGAAGAGCAATGGGATGTGCCAGGACTGGAA
>JAJFJK010000216.1 GCA_021774075.1 Nitrosomonas sp.
TCTCAAAGCATCGATCAAGCGCTCAGTTAAACGCATCGAAAATCTTTACGGGAATATCGACGAGACACAGCGAGACCTGATCATCGCCAGTATTGAAGTTTCTCCCTTCAATCCCGAAGCCTGGTTGATAGAACATCAACGCCGACAACAGGTTACGCTCTCAACCCTGCAACAACTGGCCAACGAATTCAACCCGATTGAACAGGCTGCTGCCGAATTGCGTACACTGGTGGTACACAGCCACCGCTCTGACGATCCAGATTACCGGACATACCAGATGAAACTGGCTGAATACACTTGCGGCTTTATCGCGCGCATGCACAACAGCACTACGCCCGTTCAGCGCCAGCATGCACATGACAAGTTAAAAAGCTGGGAAACTGATTTGCGTGTGCTGACGGGTGACACTGCAACATCGGACCTAAAAGTAACCATCAAGGGTGCGTCCGATACAATGTTCTATTAATAAGGGGAAATAATGCAACATAATCCAGGTTTTTTAAAATTGGTGGATGATGTAAAGAGACAGATCAAAGAATGCACTGTGGCTGATGTACAGGCTCGTATGACACGGGGAGAACAGTTTTATTTTATTGATGTACGTGAAGATCACGAATACCAAGTCGATCATGCCATAGGTGCTCGTCATTTGGGCAAGGGCATTATCGAACGCGATATTGAAACGGTGATACCTGACAAGCATGCGCCAATCGTATTGTATTGCGGTGGCGGATTCCGCTCCGCTTTGGCAGCAGATGCGCTGCAGCAAATGGGATACACCGATGTGTTATCTATGGATGGCGGCATAGGAGCCTGGCGTGAGGCTGGATATCCGATCGAGAGTGATAAATCGGGTTAGCAATAATCCAGTGCCAGATTTTTGATAGTGCTTGTTTTTCAGGCATGTAAAGCATTGATTATAGACCTGACCCTGACCCTGTGACCCTGACCCTGATAGACCTGACCCTGACCCTGACCCTGACCCTGACCCTGACCCTGACCCTGACCCTGACCCTGACCCTGACCCTGACCCTGACCCCTGACCCTGAGCCCTGTGCATGACCCTGAGCCTGTACAGAATTCTAGTGGCATTCCGACCAAACCTCGAATTTTTGCCTCTGGATTCGGTTAATTGCGACGTTGTCTTTTGAAACATTCTGGGGGAATTTGCTCCTTTATCGCTTCAAAGAAACGATCTTCAGACATTTCGAAATGTTTCAAACGGTGACGGGATCCAATTAGGAGATCAAGCCTATCTGTTAATATGGTTTCTCTTAGCTCTAGAGGCAAAATCCTGACACCTTGCCTCAAGGCAAAATCTACTTCTTGATTGACAAATCTATCAGACTTGATCGCATCAGGCGTTAGACAACAAATAACAGCTTTGCTTCCTTTAATCATATTCGTCAATTGGGGTACATAATCATCTCCCCATACTAATCCTTCATCCCAGCCAACACGAACCCCGATGGTGTCTAACGTGATCAACAGATCGTGGATAATTGTCTTGTCGAGATGTGCATAGCTCAAGAACACGTAGGGACCAGAAACATCCGATCGAACACTCGAAATCGGTTCCTCCATAAAATATTTCCATAGGTAATACCCAAAGCGCAATGGATACCCCAGTATCCTCACTTGATCAGTCTGAATAGCTTTGAGAAGTTCGAAGGAAATGGGGAGGCCATAGATTTGAGTAAGATCCAGATCCAAATCCTTAAGACTGCGATCAATTCGACCTTCAGTTTTGATGTTGTGCATCTTTCGATAAATCGTTGATACTGGATTCTTCAGAGTATCGTAATATTCACTGATCTTTATCAATCCATTCTCAACATCGTGCAATGTAGCAATTTTTCCCTGAATTTTATGGGGGGTTCGAGTCGGGAATATGTTGGTAATTGCCGAACCAACAGCATAAACCCATATCTGTTTTCCATAATTGATTATTCCCACTCTATCGTCCCAAGTATCAAACAATTCTTTATTAGCTAGTAATTGAATTCGATTTACCTGGGCATGGATTTTTGCTCGATTTGTTTCAGGGGCTGTAGGGCTTCCTGCGGCATCGTGATTGAAAAATTCTTGTCGTAAGCGCACAGTCCCAAGTCTGGGAAAACGTCGCACACTGATATGAGGACGTCGCTTATCTTTTTGCCCCCATTTCATCCAGCTTACTTCTAGTGAGCCGCCTCCCTGGTCCAGCATGAAGACCAAGTCCCCCGGTCTGATGCCAGGATCCGATCCAGTACGGTGCAGTACCTCCGGGAGACTTGAAATGGTTAATTCGGCTTCGCGTTCTTGAGGAATAACTTCAATTTTAAGGCCTGTCTCTTTTTGGACTTTAGCAATGACTTCCTCTTTGTTGGCTAACCACCTCAGCCAAGCCGTAGCAATAACCGAAAATTGTGTAATGTTTTTTTCCCTCAAAAAAGCGCTTCTAGTCTTGATGAAAGCGATCGTTACGTTCAGTGATGGCGCATCAAGAGGCAAGATCTTGTTCGGGTAACCAACAACATCTAGACCAATGTTCGTTATTTTGGAATCATTGCAGTGCCAATTATTCTCCCACTCTTCTGGCACACTCTTTGGAGCGACAAGAATTCTTACCGCCCGAGTGCCAACATCAAAAATGGCAACGCAGGGAGCGTTGATAGTTTTAATAGCGTTTGATATCCGCTGCTTATCAGAGTAAAGAAAAATTGATTTCATTGCAGATTGGTTGTTGCTGTTATCGTCAGAAGCATTGATTTTAAGGAATGCACCAGGATTCAGGCATAAACCACCTTTCCCTCAGTTTTTAAGTAACATCTAATCATTGGTCAATAATAACTTTTTTAGAACACCATCCCATGCCCGTATCCAACCATGCAAAGTAACATTGGAACTGATAAAGCGGTGTTGGTACGTGATGCTAGCAGCGCTGTTTTTTTAGCACTTGCAATGACATCAGCGCTATGTTTTTTGCCATCAAGACCAAGGATTTTCTTTTGGTTTGGCCAGATTAGTACCCAAACGTTAAATAACATGATGGTGCCTAACCAAGAGCCTAAACCAATAACGGCCATGCCATTTGTTAGCATGAACGCGTTTGTAATGCCCTGCACACCACCACCAATTTGGGCCAATGCGCTAAGCCCGGTTAACCAGGTTACTGCTGCTGCCATACGGAACCATAATAGGGCTCTTGGTGCAATGTATTGATTAATTGCAGCAGGTTGTGGGCCGTCAGGGTTAGCTAATGCAGCGCCAACACCAGGGACTTGAACGAAATTAAAGTAGTAAAGCAAGCCTATCCAACAGACACCCGCTAAAACATGTAACCAGACTGTTAGATTTAAGCCAGGCAGGCCATTACCTAACCCGAAAGCAACAGCAAATGCGAGAATAAAGCCGACGGCAATGGTGCCTTTAATTGATAATAATGGATTCATAGTTATCTCCTGAAAGAGTATTGCCTAGATCCTGCAAGTAATCGCACACATACTGCACAACAGATTGTTCCATATAGCAAATCTTATTCTTTGGGAATATCAATAAGTATTCCACGCAGAATAATATTCACTCTATGAAACAATTTGTTACACATTATATGCACGATTACTTGCAGGATCTAGGTATTGTTTTTGGATGCTAAAGATAGGTGATTTGAGCATATAACACAATACTAGTGCTCTTTCAATTCGATATTTACGGGTACAGTTAGCTTTTCAGTGTTGCTGGCAAGGCAGATCTTGCAGGCAATGGTCATTCCCTTGTCAAAAGATCTAACACCGCCAGTGGCGCTGAAAAGCTAACCCGCAGGGCGATCACAAGATGTCCCGTCACTGTGTTGCAGCACTTGCCAATGGAATAACCATTATCTGCGCGCTGCGCCTTGTGCCGAAACATCTTGTGAACGCTGTACCCGTAAATATCAAATTGAAAGAGTACTGGATTGTGTGTAGGAAACAAGTCTCAATACAAGTGTGGGAATTCTGGGGAAACTTACAACAACCTCTGTATGCCACGTCACCCTGAGGTTTCGAGCGCTGCAGAGCATTACGCCGTCCTCCTGCCAAAGATTATTTACGTGTAAACCACCATAATACGAGTGACAGCACGACTGAAATCAGCAAACCAGTCATGAGTGGAAAATAGAAACTGAAATTCTCGCGCGTTATATGAATATCACCGGGTAGGCGGCCAAATGGTAATTTGGATAACAAAGGCCATGCCACGCCTATCAGGAGTAAAATGATTCCCAGTGTAATAAGGAGTTGTTGCATAATGCTTTGATGGATTATCAATTGACAGGAAACAATACTAACAAACGCGTTGGTAACACTCAACCGATAGCAAAATTATTGCTCTTCGGTTATGGAAATCCTGGCCGTGGTGATGATGCGCTGGGTCCCATGTTGATTGAACGAATGGATCAATTAAAACTGGAAAATGTCACGTGCCTTGATGACATGCAATTATTGATTGAACATGCAATTGATTTAACAGGGTATGACCGGGTTATATTTGTCGATGCGGATATGTCCTGTATTGAACCGTTTGATTTTTCAGCAGTGAAAGCTGAAAAAGACAGCAGTTATACCAGCCACGCATTAACGCCCGCTGCGCTGTTGTTTGTTTATCAACAGGTCTATCAACGCAATGCACCGGCAACTTTTTTATTACGTATTCGCGGCTACCATTTTGAACTGGGTGATGAATTAAGTGATCAGGCATCTGACAATCTGCAAGCAGCGGTACAACATATATGTCAATTAAAACCATATCTATTATGAGAAATTTGTTGCAAGTGTCTGGGTTTTTGCTATTTTTCGTCTTAATGGCGTTCTCACCACTTGTTTTTGCGCATACCGGTGATGGCCCGCATAATGGTTTATCACATGGCTTTTTTCACCCGTTAACCGGGCTGGATCATATTTTGGCGATGGTTGCGGTGGGTTTGTGGGCAGCACAAACAGGTGGGCGTATGATTTGGTCATTGCCGCTGACTTTTGTGGTTGTTATGGGACTGGGTGGTTTGTTGGGGGCTGTTACGCTGCCAACGGTTCTGGCTGAACATGGCATTGTGTTGTCGTTACTGATTTTAGGGTTAATCATTCTGCGTGGTGGGTATTTGCCACGCACTGCAAGCATTGTTCTAATTGGCTTATTTGCACTTTGTCATGGCTATGCGCATGGTAGTGAAATGCCGCCAAGTGTCTCGTTATTTCCCTATGCTATAGGTTTTATGCTGGCGACAACATTACTGCATTTATGTGGCATCAGTATTGCGTTATTTCTCAAAAGGCTTGGGGGTATTGATTGGTTGCGCTTAAGTGGTGTCGTGATTGCATTTTATGGTGTTTTCTTATTTTCCGGTTAAATCTGCAGCTCATTGTGTTTTTCACCACAGAAAATGATCGCTATGTCACATAGAATACCGAATATTTTTTGTATTATGTGTTTTAGGTTTAGATATGCACGAACTGTCACTCGCTGAAAACATCATGCAAATCATTGAGGAAAGCGCGTTAGAACAGAAATTTGGCCGTGTTAAAACCGTATCGCTGGAAATTGGGCAATTGGCTTGTGTAGAACAGGAATCCTTGCGCTTTTATTTTGATGTTGTAAAACAAGACAGTATTGCGCAGCAGGCCAAATTGGAAATTATCGAAATAGCAGGGCAAGCCCGCTGCAATCAATGTGATTGTAATGTGCCTGTCGCTGAACATTATGCAGCTTGTCCGCATTGCGGTAATTATGCGTTGCAGGTGATTCAGGGTGATGGCATGCAAATTAAAGAACTAGAAGTGGAGTAACCTATGTGTACAACTTGTGGTTGTGGTATTGGCCAGACACGCATCAATGGCGAGTCTATCCGGCAACATAAATATTCCAGCAAGCCGCTGCGTTTTCGCCCTGTTAAGCAAAGTGTTGCACATGCTCATCATCATAACGATACGATCCACTTTGGGACGGGTATTGCCGGCACGCATGCGCCGGGCATGAGTCAGGCGCGTATGGTTAAAATTGAGCGGGATATTTTGTCTAAGAATAATGCGTATGCCGATGAAAACCGTCGCTACCTTTGCGAGCATGGTATTTTCTCGCTTAATCTGGTTTCCAGCCCTGGCTCAGGCAAAACAACGCTGTTAGTTGAGACCATTCAGGCATTGCATGATCAATTGCCCATTGCGGTGATTGAAGGAGACCAGCAGACTGATCGTGACGCTGCATGTATTCGCGCCACCGGGGCTCCGGCCATACAAATCAATACCGGCAAAGGCTGCCATTTGGATGCGCACATGGTGGGGCAAGCCATGCAGCAATTATCGTTGCAGGATGACAGTCTGTTATTTATTGAGAATGTCGGTAATCTGGTTTGTCCATCCAGCTTTGATCTGGGGGAGGCGCATAAAGTGGTTATTTTGTCAGTGACTGAAGGTGAGGATAAACCGCTGAAGTATCCAGATATGTTTCATGCGGCTGACCTTATGCTGCTGAATAAATGTGATCTGTTGCCATACTTGACATTCAATGTTGATCTCGCTATTGAATATGCTCATCGTGTTAATCCTGCATTGCCCGTCATTCAGCTATCAGCCACACAGGGTGGCGGCATGCAGGCATGGATCGATTGGCTTAAGAAAGGTTGTCAACAAGCTACCGTTTGCAAATAAAAAGAGGTAATAACGATGGTAGATGCTGATAATAGCACTATTACTCTGCCACAAAGCGGGCCACCGGTTCTGGCTTGTGGCGCCTGGTTAAAGAACACAATTTGTCTGACAGAAGGTGATAAAGCCTATATTTCCCCGCTCATCGGTGATTTGGATAGTGCAAACGCCCGCCAGATACTGGATGATACCGTGCAACACATGTGTCAGGTATTGAATATCCAGCCGGAAATCGTCACGCACGATTTGCACCCGGATTTTTATAGCACACAGTTTGCCTGCGCTTTTGCGCAGCAGCATAATATCCCGACCCTTGCCGTGCAACACCATCACGCCCATATTGCGGCGATCTGTGTTGAGCATGCTGTGACGCAGCCAGTACTTGGCATGGCATTGGATGGTGTTGGTCTGGGTACGGACAAGACATCCTGGGGGGGCGAGTTTTTATGGGTCGATGGTGCGGAATTTAAGCGCATCGGGCATTTGGCACCACTCGCCTTGCCGGGTGGGGATCGTGCGGCAAGAGAGCCCTGGCGTATGGCCGCAGCCGTGCTTGCCAAACTCAACCGTAGCCATGAAATCATGCAACGCTTTGCGAATCAGCCTGCTGCGGAAACGGTTTTTTCCATGTTGCTGGCAGGCGTTAATTGCCCGCCAACAACCAGTATGGGACGGTTGTTTGATGCGGCGGCAGGAATATTAGGCATTGATTTAATACAAACTCACGAAGCGCAGGCAGCCATCCGCTTGCAACAATTGGCAGAGCAGCATGGGCATGTGACCGCGCTCACAGACGGTTATCAGATTACACAAGATAATATCCTGGATTTTTCGCCACTACTTGCTGCTTTAATTGCAATGTATGATGAGAACTGTGATATTGCTCATGCGGCAGCCTTGTTCCACGCTACACTTGCGGCAGGATTGGTTGCCTGGATCAAAAACTCATCCAGTAAATTTAACATTGTCCAAATTGCCTTGGGCGGCGGTTGTTTTCATAATGAACTATTATTGCAACTAATAGCTGACAGCCTGCGCTCAGAACCATTGCAAATACTAACTGCACAACAAATGCAACCCGATGACAGTGCCATTGCCCTGGGGCAGGCATGGGTGGCGATGCAGCGAAATAACGGAACAACGAATGACTAATTATGTGCAACGCTTTTTTCTTGAAGACCTAGATATTCGTGGTGCAATTGTGCATCTGGATAGCGTGTGGCAACAAATGTTGCAAGACAGAGATTATCCGACGCCGGTGATAGAAATACTGGGGGAAATCAGTGCCACTGCAATATTAATGGGTGACAACCTTAAACAAACCGGACGTTTGACCATACAATTAAATGGCAGTGGCCCGGTTTCAATGCTGGTGATTGATTGCAACGAAGCGCTGCATCTGCGCGGCATGGCGAAATGTGAACAGCACGTCGAAGCACAACCTATTCCTGATCTTTTGGGTCATGGTCAACTGGCGTTGACACTCGATATGCCGTCAATGAAAGAATCCTACCAAAGTATCGTGCCGCTTGATGGTAATACCATCGCGGAGATATTCGAGCATTATTTCAAACAGTCTGAACAGCTGCCTTCACGCCTGTTTCTGACCACCTCCAACGAAGCGATTTTCGGTATTCTGCTGCAAAAACTACCTGCCACCGACCAACAAGACCCCGATGGCTGGGCACGTGCCGAAGCACTCGCTGCTACCATCAATGACCAATCGTTACTTAAATTATCTGCCGAGGAAATATTAACGCGCCTGTTTTTCGAAGAAACCATCCGCATTTTCGATGCGCAAACCGTCCATTACGGCTGTAACGAAGACCCAGCCAAAATTTACGCCATGCTGCGCTCACTGGGCCGTGAAGAAGTCGATTCAATCCTGCACGAATTTGGTGAAGTGGTTATTAGTGATGATATTTGTAACCGGGAATATCGCTTTGATGCGCTGGCAATTGATGCGGTGTTTCGGGAGGTTAGTCCTACGGTGCATTGATCAGATATTTTATGAGAAAGTGAATTGTCTTAATTTCAGAAAATGTGTCTGATTGCGTTACAGGGGCAGATTATCTATAAAAGAATTTTCATGTCATTTTTTCGAAGGCTACATCTAACTGCAGAAAAGGATTTTAAATATGACTGCGTATGCAAAAAAAATTGCAAAAGTTGGTACTAGACCAGTTGCGAGGCATTTTTATGAAAAACAAGATTGTTACGCTTTTGCTTCCCAGATTGTAGATAATCGTCCAGATACAGTAACACAAAAGAAATTACAAGAGATGGCGAACAATAGCCCCAGAAACCGAGAGATTTCTAAGTTGCAGGCGATGGCAAATAATTCTTCTGTGATTCAGAAAGTAAAAACACTTTCTGAAATAGCTGCTTCAGAAGCAAGGATTAAACCACAGCAGGCGTTTATTAAATATCTGGAATATTTAACCTTTTTAGCGAGAGTTTATGATTCCGATGCGGGTTATATGATTCCTCTTTTTGCAGATATCGGTAGGCGGATTAATGCTGAGGAAGAGATGACAGTGCAGATAATTAAGAACTATAAGGCTGAAATAAAAATTTATACAGATCAGTTGCAGGAAATTGAAAGTGCTATTGCAAAACCAGTTGATAGTGATGTCAAACTAGTTTATCAACCGTTAAAAGCCTGTGTAATTCAATCATTGGAACAAAACGGCGCTCTGGGAATGACTGCATTGGCATATCATAAAAAATTGTGGAAAGAGGATGACCCATTAAAATATTATGATATGGATGAAATAATATCGCCGATGTATTCCCGCTTCGGATTTACGGAAATAGCATACGGTGGAAAATACCAAGACTTGGTAAGTGAATTGCCTGTCGGACACTATATTGTAAATGTGACAAGCCCCGCCGGTCCGAATGGCCACATGTTTGCGCTCGAAATTAAAGCAGGGACCAAGAAAAAAAACAAACCCGATCTTCCAATTCCTCGACAGGATGGCCAAAATACCCAAGCTTGGGCTGATGGTGACAAAGTGCTTCGTTATTGGAAAAAGTAGCCAAATTGAATACCTTGTATAAGCATGCCATATTTGAAAGGCGAGTTATGGGTTGGATGAGCGCAATGAAAAGAGTTCTGGGACAATTGCTACTTGGTATGTTTATTGGCGTATTTTGTCTGTCTCTAACTGCAAATGTAAGCGCAGAGGAATCTAATGTCATTGTTGTGGGGGTGATTTCGCCTAAGGATGGCAGTACTTCTGTATTGCAGGGTGAATCGCATGAAGAGAGTATACGCTTGGCATTCAAACATTTGGGCCCACTTCAGGCGGGCGATCTCCAGATAAAACTAGAGCTGAGTGCATGGAATGACCGTGGCATACCGGAGAAAGCAGAGGAAGCCGCGTTGAAGTTAGTGCGGGAAGAACATGTCGTGGCCATACTTGGCCCTGTCAATAGCGGTTCGACCAAGGCAATGCTGAACGAATTGAGAGAACAGCAAATTGAGTTGCCGGTGATTTCTTCTTTATCTACAGCGCCTGAATTGACACACGCTGACCGGCGGGACAAAAATTTCTTTCGTTTGATCTTTGATGATGCGGGTCGTATGGGGCAATACGCGACGTTTATCAAACAGGGGAAAAGTAAGGAAGGGGAACAGAACTTTTTGTTTCTGTATGAAGATAATGCTTATGGTGAAGGGCTGAAAGATTCCCTGAAAGACAGGTTCTATACTCCGAATATTGTTAAAAGGTCTTGGCGTGAGATAAGTAACCCAAACTGTTCCGATAATACAGAAGGTTTTATCGATTACGAAATATTCCGTAATGGGCAGTGCTTTAGTGATGATTTTCTCGCGCTGCTCAAAAATTCAAACATAAATAATATTGTGCTGCTCGGTGATACCACGGGTTCTTTGTCGTTGGTAAATGGATTTGAGACGAGTGCGCTTAATCTGAAAGCGGATTACTTTTTTGTTGGATCAAACAAGCGTTTGTTTGATGAGGCGCCGCCTGGGTCGCTGACCATCGGTGATCCAGTACTGGATTATTTGAGGGCACCCACCGCTGAGCTCAGTAAAGAATGGAAAAAACTTTTTGATGACTTTGAGGAGCGAGCGAAAAAAGACCGTGCGGATTTTGTTATGACCGCATATGAGGCAGCTATGGTGCTGCATAGTGCGTTGCGCACGGTGTTAAGCAGCCAACCGAATTTGCCGCCGGTAGATGTTTTGCGTAGCAAGCTGCTGCAAGCTCTTGAGAGTGAAACATTTGATTCGCTGGAACCCTGGCGTACCATCAGTTTTAGCCAGGGCAAACTGGATCAGGCGCCTACCGCGCCCATTTATCGTATTACCCGGGGAATTAGCCGGGAAGACGAGGTGCATGAACATCCGTGGGTGAATATGTCTGTTCAGCAGTTCAGTCCCTGGCTCGAAGCGCCAATAGCGGTTGAGCTCAAGGGCCATCTAGTGGAGGCTGGAAAGATCGGTGTGTACCGGGTTGATGAAGTGACAAACCGCGAATATCTGGTTACTCAACGTGCGGTAAAGTTTTCAGCTGGTCAGGCAGTTGAAAAATTTCATTTGCTAACGCCGGGTTTGTATCGCTTCAAGATGACGGATCTGCCATTTTATCCCGCCTTGACTGAAACGCGCGTTGGCTTTTCCAAGAATTATCTGATTTCAGCCATTGCAGCGTTAGTGGGTGCTTTGCTGGCTGTTAGTCATGCGTCCCAGGCAGGTTCAGCGCGTTTTATGCGCGTATTGACCGGAATTGCGACTGGCCTGTTGTTGACTTTTGGATCCCTCTACGGCCAACAATTGTCCAGCTGGATACCGTTTCCCTCTTTTGGCGACGAGCCTGTGATTAACGCCATGTTAACAGGATTGATTGGCGGGCTTGTGGGCCCCTATATGGTTGCCAATCTGTTGTTGGCATGGGCTGGCCGGTTGTTGGGCTCGCGAAAACTGGGTCAGGGTATGAATACAAAATAAAGATATGGCGCTTTTCTTTTATATCATTGCACATCACTCAAAGCCGGTGGTGGTGTAATAGGTTGGTTACAGGGTTCATCTGTTGGCACATCCTGTTCTATTATATGTATGACCTGATCCGGCAAATTTTGGCACCGACGAATATAGTAGTGAGCGGTAAGCGTATGAAATTTTCCACCGATGCAAGAGTTGTAGGCGTGGCTTACTTTCGTGTCGGTATCGGCACAACCCGACGGGGTTATAAACGGATCATCGCCATCCTTGATGCCATCACCATCGCTATCGGGATTTGCGCCATCAAGCCCATCCCCGTCAGTATCCGTTTTAAAAGGATCGGTGCCCATCGAGAACTCAAGTGAATCTATCAGCCCATCCCCATCCTGGTCACCGAATCCATCCGGTAGTTCATTGTCATTGCCATCGTTACCCGGATCCGACCCAGTCTTGAGTTCAAACTAGTGCTCCGACTACTTGATATTGACGGGTTCAGCGACCCGGGAAGTGATTGACCGCTAGGCACGGCTCGCCGGGAATGGCTAGCCCTTTTCAAGTGGCGTAACACCGCGGGCGAGTGCTTCCCGGGTCGCCCGAAGGGAGCTGCCAGATGATCCAATACGGTGTTGTGGTCTTTGAAAATGGCTGACCATTCGCTGCAGACCACGCCTTGTCTTGAATCATCTGGGCAACTCTGAACCCGTCAATATCAAGTAGTCGGAGCACTAGTTTGGCAAACCATCTTTATCAGGGTCTTCCTTCCATCAGGTATACCGTCTCCATCGCTATCCACGGCATGTTCATTAGTGCCAAGCCGCCGTTCCAATTCATCGGGTACACCGTCACCGTCGGAGTCCGGGTCTGCGCCAAAGGGATTCGTCCCAATCTGCTTCTCATAGCGATCACTCCAGCCATCATTGTCTGTATCCACGTCTTTCCCACCATTGTCCTTAGTTTCTTGTCCATTTGAACAGGACACAAGGCTGGCAAGGCAAATTCCAATTAGTATGAAACGCATTTTTGTTCTCCCATTCCTACTAAAGTGATTGTGGGCTATGCATGGATTTGATGTAACATAATCAATGGATTTCCAAAGTATTCTACATGAAATGAAAGCAGGGAAAAGCAAATAGATCTTGCAATATAGGTGAAAAAAAAGTAGTATCGCGTCAAATTTTATGATAATCGAGTTAAGGACTTTTTATGGCCAACAGTGCACAAGCAAGAAAGCGCGCAAGGCAAGCCGTTAAACGCCGCGAACATAATGTTAGTTTGCGGTCAAAATTACGTACTGCTATTAAATACATAAGAAAAGCTATTGAATCAGGAGATAAATCTGCTGCACAGACGGCGTTTAACGATTCCGTCAGTATCGTGGATTCAATTGCTGATAAGGGAATTATTCATAAGAATAAAGCTGCGCGTAACAAAAGCCGACTTTCTGCTGCTATTAAATCAATGGCGTAATTGATTTAAATACTGATTGATTCGTCAATCAGTATCGTGATGGTGAATTTCCATTTCTTTATTGTAAGTCTCGATAATAGCTCGCTATTTCCTGCGACACACACCTTGAGCTGAGTATTTTTCTATCATCTATTTGATGCAGAATTAACCGATATTTCCCTGCATATAGGGCGTAGAGGTTACGCGTGTTTTTCTTCAAAGCACTTGACATGTAGATACTGACTCAGTAGTCTGGTCTGCGGTAAAGTTGTTAATTAAGCTGGGTTGTGGATACTTGGGATGGCCTGGTGGTGGTAGATTAAGAAGTATTTAATAAGAATAAGATTAAACGAAACGAA
>JAJFJK010000217.1 GCA_021774075.1 Nitrosomonas sp.
CGGAACAGATTTACTACAACAAATCAGCCGAAGAACTGGCCAAGAAACTGGATTGAAAATATTTTAGTTTTCTCTTTCGGTTTTGTATTGGCATTTTTGTAATATGGACTTAATACAATCCGACAGCCTGCTTCCGACCCAAAGGAGCCAGTCACACCATATTACCAAATGACAGCATACCAAGACTAAGCGGACTGTCGATTTATCAACTCAACCACTGGGAAATTGATGATGATGCGCTAATTCGCGCCAATCGCTTGCTTGCATTATTTCTCGGACTGGCGCAATAAAATACGACGCATCCATTCTATTTTCAGAAATTCCATGTAAAGCGTGCAAAGAAGGCGCGTTCTGGAATATAGGTTCTCGTAGGCGAGTAATTAAGATTAATGAAGCTATTGTCCTGCAAATTAGCATTTCTGTAGAAAAACTGTTCGTTGAGCAAATTTCTACCTTCAAAACTCAATACGCCTTTTCGATTGGGCAATCTGTAACCAATAACAGCGTCTAGCAAAAAAAATGCATCAACACCGGAATTGGTTGTTCCAGGATTTCGTTCATTTTCCTTTCCTACGTCACCTACACGTGTCAGGTCCTGTTCGACAAAGGTACCTGTAATCCCGGAAAATATCCCGGAAGGATGAAAATATTCCACACTAACTGGTGCGCTCAAAGTATGGATACGTATTGGCTCAGAAAATAACGGCTTAAACAGCTCGAAATGTTCGGGGCCGCGTATATATCTTTCAAATTGAAATTCGCCCTTCACTGTCCAAAATGGGTGAGGTGTCCAATAAAAATAGGAACGGTATAAATATTCTTTTTGTTTTTGGAGAAAACTATCAACGATTGTTAACGGCACATGCAAAATACGCTTAGAGGCTTCTATACCACCATATAGCGTATGCGATGCATGGTAGTCCAACCCTATACCCATGCGTCGCGTTCTTGTTCCTTCAAAGTCATCAAAAAATTGATTGAACCCAGCCACCTGTGTGGGTTCCAGCGTCTGTTGTGCAATTGAATTAGACTTAGTGGTTTCAAACCAAGCTGCACGCAATCTTACATTATCGAAAATATTCCACTGAACACCAAATTTGGGATTGATTTTGTCTTTTCTTGCACCCGTATTCGGGCTGGTGAAGGCGTCATAGCTCAAACCAAGTGTTAAGTTAAGATTGCGAATATAATTGATGTTTGTATATTGATAAACATTTTCACGGTCTATGTATTTAAAAGGAATGTCAATTTTCGTGCCACCTTGCTTCACAGCCACGTTAAGTCGATAAAAGCCTCCTCCAAAGATCGTATTGAAAGATTCATGGCGCAAGAGGTGTTGAGCTTCAAATTGAAAACCAGTAAATTTTGATGACAAATTAAAGACGTCGAGATTATCATTCACATCAATATGCTTACCTGATACAAGCAAGTCCTGGTCGGGTGAAAATTTATATCTTGCGCCAATTCGTGCTGTATTTACTTCTAAATTTCTACGTACGGGGTTAGGAGACCTTTTAAAATCCAATAACAAATCTCCATGCTCAGTTTCCCTTCTACGTAACTCAGTCTGAACATTCAATTTTGGCGTAAATGCGTGTTGAATAAAAGCATTTACAACATTATGCTTTTGGCTATTATTTTTACGGAAACCATTTGACTGAAAATGATACTGCCCTAAACTGACTGAAGTTTTATCATGTAACTTGGAAAAGACAACCTCGTCACCCAAGGTGTCGTTGCTACCTACAATACCTGAAGCGATGAATTGTGATTGATTACGCTCCATTAAAGGAGTGAATTCATTAAATCCAGTCGTTGTTACCCCAGTTTCGGTCAGAATATTAAAGTCATTGACCACTAAAGGCGGTTGAACCGGATTGATATTGATCGGCTGCAACAGTTGTGCTTGAAGCAATTCGCTGGCGCGTGCTGACACATGTAGCGGCATCTTGATATAGGTGTCGGACAAAAAGCGATGTGCGGAATGGTTGGCTGGGTCAATACTCAAGGATTTTGTGGCTTCGACGATGGCACGTTTCTCAAATCCGAGATTATCGTAAATACGCGCCAGACTGGTACCTCGTACTGCTTCATCCTGATCCAGCAATAGACCAGAACGATAAACGGCGCGATTATCATTAAGTTCGATCGATTTCTGAATATCTTTTAATGCTTCAATCGGCTGGTTCTGTGTTTGTTTCTGGATCGCATCATATAGCCAAGGTGTGGGATCATTGGGATCAAGTGCTTTGGCCAGATCAAACTGAGCGCTGGCCAGCGGATAGCGGTCTTCTTCGAAATAGGTTTTGCCCAGATAGCTGCGTATCAGTGAATTAGCCGGGTCTAGAATAGCAGCAATTTCCAATTCGATACGTCCGGCCTCAAGATCTCCCTCACGGATTAGTGCCAACCCCATTCCAAGCCTAGGCATAGGGTCAGACTGGTCGAGAAAAATTGCTTTAGCAAATATTGATTTGGCTTCTACCGTATTAATTTTCAATAAGTACGCAAAACCCAATACTGTTTGGGTCTTGGCGATTGTCGGGTTTAAATTGACAGCTTCTTGAGCCGCATCCAGTGCTAACCTCAGTTCACCGACGGACATTTGCAGTTCTGCTAGTCGTGCCCACAATAATGCGTTTTGCAGATCCAAATCGACTGCCTGTTGTACGCTATTGAGTGCTTCTTCAATCTTGAAATGCGCCTGCTGGGCGTAGGATAAAGCAAGTTTTGCAGGCACTGAAAAAGGATCAAGTTCTACGGCATGGGTTGCCAACTCAAGTGCTTGTTCCTTGTTGTTCTGTACCACAGCGATGATCGCTTGCAACGCAGTTGCATCGCTGTTATCCGCATCCGAAGACAACACTTGATTGATCACATCATGCGCTTCATCAACGCGCCCAATGGACAAGAGATGCTCTGCCTGGTGCAACTGATTGTCGGTTTCCGCTTCACTCGAAAGATTGTTATTCCGGTGGTAACCTATAATTGCTGGATAATAGAGCGCCCATTGCACGGCATCAAGTGGCCGCACTATTGTTTCTCTTTGTGGCGGCTGATCCGCATAAGCTACAGCTGCTTCATGACCAACAAGTGCAAGACTGCCAAAGTCATTACTGGCTGTCACACGGCCTTCATAAACTACCAGTCGGGAACTATTTTCATCAACGCCGACATAAAATTCTGTACCTTCTACAAGAGCATTGACAAATGGTGTTCTGACCTTGAATGGTTTGGGTGTGCGGGTTATCACATGGATTGCACCATTTAGCAGGTCTATGAATGAAAAAGCTTTCTTTTCTTCAACTTCTGGAAATGTCAGTGCGGTTCTCTGATCCAATCGCACAACGCTTTCATTCATCAACCGCACTGCTGCACGACTGTGCCTACGCGTACGCAATTGATCGCCGGCACAAAGTTGTGTGTTCAGTTCTGCCTGATGCCAAGCATCGTCCTTAGACTTGCGAAATTCAACAATGCCCTCTACCGAAACCACCTGTGCCGCAGCCAGTTCACAAACTTCCGCTGCCTTTGCAACATGTGCAAATATAATCTGTATCAGAACAAGGATAAGTGACGCCAGAAAACAAGCATGACCAGTACCAAATCGGGGTGCTTCATCTTGTGAAATGCGCATTGTGTTAGCAACAAACGAAAGAGTTTTGTTGCAAGAAATTTTTTTGAAAAAAATGAATATGGTTATTTTTTATTTTTTTGCAACAGTGTTATACATATTATAGATATCTAAAAAATATTCTGTGATAAAACACACATACAAACGGGGATAATTATAGTTCCGCATATAATGAAACTCTTTTGATTTGCATGTTTGTTCACAGAAATTTGAAAAATGAGACTCATACATTCATATAGTGAACTTTAACCTGGAAATAAAAAAAACCAGTTTCTTTCTCATTAAATTTTATACATATAGACAGTAGTGTCCGGCAATTCTATCTGAGTGGTTATATAGAGTCCACTCAGAAACTATAACCATATGATTGCATGGTATATTTGTCTATTTTTTGATATAATAATGCAAGTAAAACAACGAGATACCACCAAAAAGCTTGCACATGATCACTTACAAAAGCCAAAAGCAACTCACTCT
>JAJFJK010000218.1 GCA_021774075.1 Nitrosomonas sp.
CTGAAGAAGGTGTGGCGGTTGCTGAAATGATCGTAGCCAAAGAACAAGGCCATACAAATGAACCGGAAAGTGTTGATTTTAATACGGTGCCATGGGTGATTTATACTTCACCGGAAATTGCCTGGGTGGGAAAAACTGAACAAGCACTTAAAGAAGCTGGCATTGCTTACAAAGTAGGACAATTCCCATTTATAGCAAATGGCCGGGCACGCGCTATTGGTGAGGCTAATGGATTTATTAAAGTGCTTGCCGATGCACAAAGTGACCGGGTGCTAGGGGTGCATATGATTGGGCCATATGTTTCTGAGCTGATTTCAGAAGCTGTCATGGCAATGGAGTTCTCTGCCTGTAGCCAAGACATTGCTAGCATTATTCATGCTCATCCGTCGTTATCAGAAGTGTTTCATGAGGCTGCACTTGGTGTTGATCAGCGGGCGCTACATATATAGGGAACTTCTAAAAATCCAGATTTCATCCCAACTGCTGTGTTACAGAAAAAATTTATTGCTTACATATCAAATATATGCTGCGCTGCAAAATTCTTTAGCGCCTTGCATTTGGGCGAACTCTGAATTTTTAGAAGCGCCCTATAATAAAAGACGGCTGTGAATTACAGCCGTCTTTTCGTTACATTGTGCTACTTCGATTTATTACTCCATGCAGTTATCACTATTTGCATCAACACGGCAAGACCATCGTAATTGATGCATATCTGCTGTTTTATTGAGCAGGTAATCAGCTTTTAGTCGTTGATATTGCTCTGGTGACATTGAAACCTTTTCAGGTACCCAACGTTCCTGGCTCCAGAATCTTACTCTGCACCAGTCTTCTTCATCCTGACATAACCTGGTGATTGCATTGCTATAGATTGTCTTATCCATATATCTGGATTGTTCAACCAATACCATATGGACAAATTTTCCAGAGTTTGCCATTTCCATGGTACGAATAAGTTGCCAACCAAGTCCGCTTTCTAATTTTTCTTCAGCAGCTTCAGTGTCTTCAGCAGCCTCAGCTGCTTCGGTTGTTTCTTCTGCGACATCAGCAGCTTCTTCATCTGATGTGGCGAATACAGTGTGTGACATGGTCAGTGCCAACATCAAAAAAATACTAATTAATAGCTTTTGCATAATAAACAAGTTCTCCCTGACGAATTATGGTTTTTAGTGAAATTTATTGTCTTTTCATAATGTTATATTTAGGAAAGACTTTTTAATTTGTGGATATTTATTACAACAGAATAGTATACCCGAAAATCTCTTTCCGAACATAATTTACAATGATTTATAAATATCTAAATCCTATAAATTGGATATGCAAAGATGAAAATTAATTACACGTTTAAGCGACATCAATGACGTTGCAATTTCTTAACTTGTGACATATTTGCTATATACTTATAATTTCCTAGAAATAGATCCAATAACATACCGTTTTTAAACACTATATTAAAAAATAATTGTTATGTTCGCTCGCATGTTTTAGAGAAGTTCTCACTTAAATTAACTCGCGTCATTACAAGTATGCTTATAGGTACGGTTCCAAATTAATTTTAGCAACATGGAATATTGAGCGGAATTGAGGGATAGCAAGATAAGAGCAATGAAAACAAGTATGTTGAGAATTTACATTGTAATAATATTTTATTTTTTGACACCAGAATTATATGCACATGAATCACCCGCCGAGCTTGCCAACTTAAGTAACGATGAATTATCGAAGATCAAGTTAAGTGGTCATGGACACGATGTAACTGAATCACGTTGGAGTATCTCTTATCGTTATCGGCGCAGTGTTTTTGAAGGATATCGCGATGGAACTAAAGATATTCCGCTTTCCCAGGTCCTCTTTGACGGCAATCCCGCCAACAGAACATCAAGTAACTTTCCTATCGTACCAACAAAGATTACACAGGAAGCACATATTTTTAATGTTGGTTATCGGATTAATGAGCTATCAGCCATCAGTGTCGTTGTCCCTTATATATTGCAGTCTACTGACCATGTCAGCATTATTCCAGGATATTCTTCATTTGAGATCTCAACGGAAGGTGTTGGTGATGTTGTTTTATTGTATGAACGTGATATGTTTCAGTGGGAAAACAGCCTTATTTTAGCTAAAGTTGGTGTCAGTTTTCCAACTGGCTCTATTAATAAAGTTGGGAATACACCCAGGTCATCGGGAAATCAGCAACTGCCATTTACCATGCAACTTGGTTCAGGTACCTTTGATTTGCCACTAGGGATTAATTATTATGGACAACATAAAAAGTGGTCTTGGGGGGCGGGTGCTAACGCAAAATTCAGATTAGAGAGAAATTCTCGTAATTATCATCTTGGTCATACGGCGGGCGCGGTGGTATGGAGTGGCATGCAAATATCCGCCTGGTTAAAACCTGTTTTTAAAATTCAATATCGGTTTAGTGACCGTATTCATGGCTTGGATAAAGAATTGTTAGTGTCCCAAGCCTTTCCCTTTCCTGCCTCAATTACTAACCCAAGACTCTTCGGTGGCCATAAAATATTGGCGTCATTTGGTTTTGATTTGTCGCCGCAATCTGGTTCACTTAGAAATCATAGCCTTGGATTTCGTTATGCAAAACCTATATATCAAAATTTAAATGGTCCTCAGGTTAAAGAAGATGGCATAATAAGTGTTAGTTGGAACTTGGATTTCTAGATAATATTCAGATGCATATGTTAAGAATAACAAGTAGACACTGGATTTTCACATTTTTTTGGAGGCCATTATGCCTTCTATCGGTGCTTCTGATAGCAATATGTTTCATTATAACACCTGTTAAAGCCAATGAAATAGGACTTGAGAATAAAATTAAGGCGGCTTTTCTGGCTAATTTTATGTTGTATGTCGAAAATAGGGAAAAAGATAAAGATGTGCGGTATTTATGCCTCTACGACAAGGAAAAATTTGGTAAATTTATTCATCAAGTTGTAGAAGAAAAAAACAAAAAATATAATAACCTGATAGTCAATATTAGCTACATTAGCCTAGACCAGCCGGTAGATTATTGTCATGCAGTATTTATTTCATCAATTGATACGCAGTTTATTAACTTAAAAGATTTTCCAAAAGATATATTAACTATTGGTGAAGTTCCTGGTTTTCTGTTATCAGGTGGCATGATTAATTTCTTTATTGAAGATGATAGTGTATATTTTGCAATTAATCTTGATGTTATGAATAGGCGAGGCGTGTTGCTCAGTTCACAGCTGTTAAAGCTGGCACGCATTAACAAAAATAATATGTGATATGTCATATAAAAAATACTTATCCATAAGAAATAAGCAAATTATGGTTATCATGACTGTTAGCGTGGCCATATTAGGCTTGGCTGCCAGTCTGTTTTTTTTATATGAACTAGGTAATGAAGAAAAAAGGGTCTCAACTGAGATTGATAACAAGGCAACATTAATTGCTGCAAATATCGCATCAACATTGCTTTTTAATGATACCGTTTCAGCTAATGAAACACTGCGGACATTAAAAGTTGATCCTTCTGTACTGATAGCTGTTCTTTTTGATGAAGTGGGCAACCCGTTTGCCACTTATAGTCAGGAAGAAGGATATGCTTCTCAATTAGAAACGACCGCACTGAAACCGGAAGGTGTTTATCTAGAGGAAGAATTCATAGAAGTATTCCGTCCGGCAACCATCCAGGATAACCGTGTTGGCACTGTCTTTATTCGTAGTGACCTTACTGGGTTCGAAGAAAAAATTATAAGCTACAGTTATATTGTTTTTTTTATTTTTTTGGCCAGTTTGATATTGGCGGCTTTTCTTTCTTACCAATTCCAAAGAATTATTACGACACCGATTGAGAAATTGGTGCGGTTAGTCAGTCAGGTCTCTAAAGATAAAGATTACAGTATGCGGCTGCATATAGACAGCCATGATGAAATTGGTGTTTTGGTACGTGCTTTCAATGGCATGCTTAAAACGGTTGAAGAGCATAAGGCGAAGCTACAGAATCAAACAGATGATCTTGAACAGCTGGTCCGAATCCGCAGCGAGCAATTACATAAATTAGCGTATTTTGATGCGTTAACTGGCTTGCCCAACAGGAGCCTGCTGTTTCAGGAAATTGAAAAAGAGATCTCGCGTTGTAACAGAACGAATTTGTCATTCGCTTTAATGTTTCTCGACCTCGATCGATTCAAAACGATTAATGACTCTCTCGGACATGCAGTGGGGGATGAATTATTGCAGGAAGCTGCCAGAAGACTATTAGATTCCGTCCGCAAAGAAGATGTTGTGGCGCGTATTGGCGGCGATGAATTCGTTGTCTTGCTGGTCAATATTAAATCCAGATTAAAGGTCTCGTCTATTGCAGAAAAAATAATGCAGGCTTTTTCATACCCCTTCAATTTAATTCTGAATAGTACAAGTTTGCATGTCAGCGTGAGTATTGGCGTGAGTGTTTATCCGGAACATGGTAATAACGTCGCGGTTCTTATGCGCAATGCGGATACAAGCATGTATCAGACCAAAGCCAGCACCCCGGGTAAATATGTATTTTACGAAGAAGGAATGAATATTGCGACGCAACGACAACTGGCGGTAGAAAATCAATTAAGAGGTGCCATAAAAAATAAAGAGTTTGAAATAGTTTACCAACCTCAGGTTAAGCTTGCGGACTCCCAAATGGTCGGGGTTGAGGCGCTATTACGTTGGACAAATCCGCAATTGGGAACCGTCTCTCCAACTGAATTTATCCCATTGGCGGAAGAGCTCGGTTTAATCGATGAAATTGGCGTGTGGGTGGTTGAACGAGTATCAAAACAACGAAAAATATGGAAAGATGAAGGTTATTTCTCAGTAAAAATCAGTGCAAACGTTTCAGCCAGCCAACTGGTTTCTATAAATCTGGTTAAGCACATCAAAGAAATGCTAGAGACTTATCAGATCAATAGCCATGACATTGAGATTGAAATTACTGAAGATGTATTTCTAGACAAATCAGATAGAAATATCGCGCAATTAACCGAATTAAAAAACCTTGGAATGAAAATAGCTATCGATGATTTTGGTACCGGCTATTCCTCACTCAGTTATTTGCAGAATTTTCCATGTGATGTCTTAAAGCTGGATGGTTCATTTGTAAAAAGGATCGGACAAAACAAGACCACCGAAGACTTGGTGACAGCAACCATTATCCTGGCCCATAGTTTGGGGTTGGAAATGATTGCAGAATGCGTTGAAACCAAGGCGCAACTTGATTTCTTAAAAGAAGCAGGCTGCGACATGGTGCAAGGTTATTACTACAGCAAGCCAATAACTGTAGAAGAAATGGGCAAACTTATGGAGAAACAGTCAATCGATCACTACTCTGTGCATGGCCAAGAGAATGATAAGATTGTTCTTTTTTCATAAAGGGCACTTCTAAAAATCCAGATTTCATCCCAATTGCTGTGTTACAGAAGAAATTGATTGCTGTCATATCAAACATATGCTGCGCTGTAAAATTTTTTCTGCGCCTTGCATTTGGGCAAACTCTGAATTTTTAGAAGCGCCCTTTAATCATCACCCAAAAACCAAATCTAATACATCGAGCTGTAATCGCACAAGTAAGCCAACACCTGCACATATTGCCCACATGGTCGGGAAGAAAACTGCATGAGTGGCCGGAATACGTCCAAAACTCCTCAGCACGCTCAAAGATATAGCGGCATCTACGCCTTACAAGGCACCAAAGCAATCCTTTGGCCTTTATCACTCAGTACAAGGCCATACAAAGCTTGTTCAAAAAAGGCCTTGGCAACTCTATGTAACTATTCTGTTATTTTTATCGTTACCAGTCATTTTTTACTATATCTATCAAAATGTTTTCAATAAACCTTCAAATAATGACATTTCAGCAAATGAAATATTTTTATTAGAAAATTTACAAGAACAGCAAAAACAAGAAAAATTAGAAAAACAATAGAGAAAGCTTGTGTAAGCGCTGATTTAAAACTGTTGCGATTTCAATGTCGATCAAGTTATGAGATTGAGTATGTTCGTGAGACTGCATTAGGTTCATTGAATAATCTGCGTGAGGGCTAAGTCTAGATATGTAGACTACGAATCTAGACCTGGCCCCGTTGTGGGCCCCGTTGTGTGCGGCTGGCCCCGTTGTGCGCGCGATTACTGTATCCTGATATATGCAAATGATTGATGACATAACGTTCACGTTCTGTAATATGCGCATAGAGCATAACAACTCCTAAGATAATTTTTAGTTCGCAAACCAAACACTACCTATTAAAGTCGTTATGCTCTACCCAGTGTGGTGCACTTGCATGTTGAATTCAGGTGACCCCATTGGTTCTCTTCTTCACACTAACACTCAAACACCAAATTTGACAATAACTCGTATGAATGTGCACAAGTACCCAAAATTTGTCAGTTCTTTCACCAGACCCCATTTGAATGTTGTTTAATTGCGTTGCATCCACTTATCAAAACGATAATCGTTTCTCAAGGGAGAGTCAAAATCTGTATCGACAATCAAGCGCAACCAATTGTCACCACCAGACCAAATTTGCGCCCATACCATTTTCTCTGCAAAAGTAAATTCATAGCGAAAACGTAGCCAATTCCCTGAAGTATATACACCATCTATTTTACCCCAATAGCAATCATCAGGATGACAAGCACCCCATAATTCCGCTGTATACACCAGTTTTACGCCTGAAGTTGTGCTACAAATACCACCTTCACATTTTGTTCGGCTGTCATCTCTACATTCTTCATTAAAAACAGCTTTAGTTATTCCGCGTGTATTAGTGTTAGGATTTATCCAAGTACCAACTTCTTTAACTGTTCCAACAAGACATAGTCCGGCATATGTATTGCTACTTATTAGCAATAAAACCGCTATTAGCATCAGGGTTGGAAATAAAAGTTTTAATGATTTTTGTCTTTGGCAGTTTTGTGTATATAGTTGATTGAAGCTCATAAGAAAATTATTCTGGCAAACAAATTTAGTATTCATGTTCTAATCCTCCATTTTGATGTAGAAACTTTCAATTTGAAGCGATAGGATATCAGCAACTCAAACTTCAACGATGTGAAGAAACTCACTTTTCCAGAGGATTTTTAATATTCAATCCAGTAGCTAATATCCATAGGAGTTCTGGATTTAGCGTAAACGGGTACGTTCTTGCGCGGGGGTTCTAGGGGGGGGCTAGGGAGTGCGGCCGAGCAAGGTCGATAATTCCAGCGGGTGGAAATCCCGTTCCGGCAAGGTAGGTCAACCACCGGGTAGCAAACATCGGGCAGGCGGAGGTAACTCCAAATGTTAAGCACGATGGGCGCAAGTCAACA
>JAJFJK010000219.1 GCA_021774075.1 Nitrosomonas sp.
CCGAATAACAATACCAAACTCCATTAACAGCCCGCGAATATGATTGGAAAGTGCTGTTCGCTCTTGCACAAGAAATTCTCTTGAGCGTTGTATCGATTGCATACCCTGCTGCTCAATACTCTTTAGTGGTGCTTCTTTAATGTTGGGTCGAACAGCACATTCAGCAACCGCTAGTGCATCATTTTTATCTGTCTTATGCCCTTGGCGAAATGGAGCAACAACCAATGCCGGAAGTATCTTGACTTGATGACCCAATGCCATCGCTTGCCGCGCCCAATAATGCGCTGAAGCGCAAGCCTCAAATGCAACCAGTGATGGTTTTTGTTTTACTAAAAAACGAGTGAATTGTGTACGTGTAAGATCTTTATTCATCTGTTCTTTGTTTGCAATTGAAACAACAGATACTCGAATGACGTTTTTGGCTAAATCTACTCCAATAGTTTGTAGCGTATTCATGTATGAACCCCCACAGTCAATTAACAGTTCTGACAACCTACTCCGTTAGGTTGGAGGAGTCCATACATTGGGTCGATACTGTTGAAAAACTCGAGAAATCTAAACCTCAATATTTCTGGCAAATTCTGATTTCGCCTAAAACAGTAATCAATTGCTACTTATATGGGCATTTAAGCCTTATAGAAAAGCATGACGGGAATACTAAGTATCTCCCTCCGTCTTTTTGCTTAAAACTCATGTATGGAGATATTATCTTTCGAACAACAACGAAAACAGAGTTTTTCAACAGTATCGGCCAACAACAGCCAGTCACCAGTTTCCAGTGAATGACTGGTCAACCTTGAAAAGCGGCCATTCGGCGACAACTAAGTGCCCAAACTGGACGGTGAAATGGTGAAATATTTATTTTAAACAGTGACAGCGTTCGCCATATCGGGGTTCTGGGGATTTTTCTTCTAAAAAAAAGACATAATCGGCCACAGCTCGTGCCACCCATGGCTTCCTGAGTGGTATTAGATTTTCCGCGTTTGTCGTTTGTTGCAGGCCAACAAGCTAAAAATCAGTGACTTATAGTCCAAATGTTCTTCCGGGACGGAAAATCCCCAGAATCCCATGTAGGTAGTAGCGCTATCTATTCTACTTAATATGTGTGCATATAGAATCAAAGAACCAATAGATACACAAAAATATCGCGTCCAAATCTTATCAGCCCATGTCAATTATTTCTTAACGACGTTTTTTTCAGAAACTCTATTACGACCTCATATTGGTTTAGCAAAAGGATAGTTAAATATCGTGCCCCCAGGATTCTGGAGTTCTGCAATTCTTTGCAACAGAACCTCATTACAAATCTTTACCACCTGAAGGCTCAATAATTTGAGCTGGAATTGCCTTCTGCATGTATCGCTTTTCCATAGTGTTTAAACAAGTTAACTTCGTAATCACGATCGATGAGCTGTGAGGGATCGTAGGGCGGCGCGGATTGTATGATTTCACGATCAAGCTCAACTCTGATTTTTTGTTCTGCCCAATCGACACTAACAACCCAAGCAGTAGCGATAAGCACTTTTTTACCCAGTAGCCACTTACTTGTTTTGAGAACGAGGTATTGTATCTTCCAGCTGTCATCCTCGAGGATGAAATCGTAGACCTCCCCCAATTCGCCGTCGCTAGTATGAATGCGATAGCCATGTAATTCGTTGCTGGCGCGTAGATGAGGATGCTCAGGTGACTTGATGGACTCCAGATGCGATATAGTATCTAATAGCGCAGGGTCATCAAGTGGGATTATTTCCCCCCAATAAGGCTCCCAGCCGTAATAGCGATAATACTCATCCTCGTAATGACGGGACACGGGTTTTTCAGTGTCTACCAAAGGGCTTTTATCCACCTGTTCACGCGTTAAATTAGTCGAAATTAGTCGACTCTTCTCGGACACGCTGGTAATCAAACGCGGGGCAATCAACACATCTCTGCCGAGCAGCCAGCCACCAGTGTGAACAACAAAGTAACGCACTAGCCAGTTCTCGTCTTCAAAATATACCTCATTGATCTTGCCGATTTCGTCACCTTGTGCCTGTAGCACATAGGTTTTCAGATCCCTGAGTTTATGCAGCTGTTGCATACCATACCCTCCAATTGAACTAACAAAAAATCAATCGCTGGTCAGCGACACAATTAAACAGTAATGATGAGTCTAAGTTTTACCAACTCAACGCAACATAACGTTGCACATTGTCCTTACGTATAAGTAGAAGCACGCGTTTCTTGCCGTTATTCTCTTTGATCGCACGCTTGAAGTCGGTGGCGCTCTTTACTGCCTTGCGGTTTACTTGCAGTATTACGGAGCCATTCTCTATACCCGCCATGGCAGCAATAGAGCCAGGTTGAACTTGTGTTACCACAACACCTTCACCAGGCTTCGCATCAAACTGTTCAGCCAGTTGTGGCGTCAGCGTTTGGACGGTCAGCCCGATATCTTCTGTACTCTGCGCTGAACCTTGTGCTATTTGGCTGTCCTTAGGAAGTTTACTAATGGTTATTGTCAGATCTTTTTTCTTTCCTTCCCGCAGAATGGTTAAATGTTCCCGACTACCGGGTGGGGTAAGTGATACACGATTACGGAAACTGCCAACGTCTTTTACTGGTTCATCGCGATAAGCGACAATCACATCCCCTTGATGCAAGCCTGCTTTATCTGCGGGAGAATTCTTCTTTACTTCGGCAATGAGTATGCCCTGATCTGGCTCGATACCAAATGATTTAG
>JAJFJK010000220.1 GCA_021774075.1 Nitrosomonas sp.
CTCATAGATGCCATCGTCGAAATGAAAAGACGAAATTCACGGTTTGGCTGTCCCCGTATAGCGCAGGAGATTAACAAAGCGTTCGGAGTAGACATCGATAAAGATGTTGTCAGGCGCGTGCTTGAAAAACACTACCGACCCGGACCCGATTCCGGTCACGGCCCTTCCTGGCTGACGTTTATCGGCCAACTAAAAGACAGCCTCTGGAGCATTGATCTTTTTCGTTGCAAGTCCATTTTGCTCAACACCCACTGGGTACTCGTGGTCATGGACCAATTTACCCGGCGCATCATTGGCTTTGGCGTGCACACCGGTGATGTCGATGGTGTGGCGTTGTGTCGAATGTTCAACACGGCTATTTCAACCAAGGGTATTCCGAAGTATCTCAGCTCTGACAACGATCCGCTATTCCTGTATCACCAATGGCAAGCGAATTTGAGGATTCTTAGTGTAGATGAGATTAAAACCGTCCCGTACACACCTCTATCGCATCCCTTCATTGAGCGACTCATCGGGGCCATTCGCCGGGAGTTTCTTGACCAAACATTATTCTGGAATGCATTTGACTTGGAGCAAAAGCTCACAGACTTCCTAGCTTATTACAATCATCATCGCACTTATAGCTCACTCGACGGTCATACGCTGGCTGAAGTTGCTGAAGGCACTCTCAAACTGCAAGAAAAGTTGAGAGACTTCCGTTGGCAGACTCACTGCCGAGGAATCTTTCAGCTTCCCGTAGCGGCTTGAGTATCAATTCGCCATGGACATCCAAAAATGTTATTGATTATTAATAGATTCTTACCCGTTATTTTTTTACTCTTTTTAATGGGTTGTTCAGCACTGAATAATCAGTCAGCAGATCTATCCATTCAGGATCTTTATCAAAAAGGTAATAATGCATACCAGCAAGGAGATTACCAACAAGCACAGTTATATTGGAAACAAGGGCTTGCAGTATCTGAGGAAAACAAGGAAACGAATGAATGGGCTGCTTATTTTTTCATCGGCCTTGCCCGTGCTGCTGAAAGCTCTGGCAGCTATCAAGAAGCCATTCATTTAGCAGAACAAGCACTACATATTGCTAACGTTTTATCCAGCAAATCTCTGCAAGCTGGCGCGCATGTCATTATTGGTCAGACATATAGACGTATGGGTGATTATAGTATTGCAAAACATCACTCAGAACTAGCCCGGCAAATAGCACACCAAATTAACGACTCACGGCTAGAAAGCGATAGCATCAGAAACCTGGGTGCAATACACAAAAATCAAGGTAGATTAGACCACGCCAGAGCATCATACCAAACATCACTGGCATTAGCGTATGAAGCCAAAGATAAATGGCTGCAAGCAAAAGCACTAAATAACCTTGGCGAATTGTCCCAGCGCAAAGGAGAGTATCCAGATGCGCTTGCGCAATACGATCAATCCTTACAGCTTAGAAAAATAATAAATGATCTAGCAGGCCAAGGAATTGTATATGGCAATATCTGTCGCGTTTACCAAGATTTGAATGACTATGAACGGGCGCTAAAACATTGTAAACACGCGCTCAAAATTGCCCGCAAAATTCACGATAGCGCTCGCGAAGCAAATCATCTGAATAACATCGCGGGAATATATAGGGCACTTGGTAAATTCAGTAAAGTAAAAGACTACTATCACCAATCAGCTACGATAAAGCAAAAATTGATGGATCGTAATGGCGTAGCACGCGCATTTAATAATATTGCCCTCATCTTTAAATTGGAGGGCAAGAACGACAAGGCATTGGAATATTTTTCAAAATCGCTGAATATAAAAAAACAACTCGAGGACAGATCAGGGCAAAGCGCTACTTATTACAACATTGGATGGACCTATTCTGGTCTTGGCCAATATAACAAGGCACTGGAATATCTACAGCAAGCTTTACTCATTCAGATTGAATTGGATGAGCCTGGTTTGCTGTGGCGTATCTACGACAAATTAAGTGATGCTCACAATAAATCAGAGCTTCCGGGACTTGCCATTTTCTTTGGCAAACTTGCGGTAAACACCATTCAGTCCCTTCGCTCAGACAACCAAACGCTAGATAAGGATCTTCAAAAAAGATTTTTGGAGGATAAACGTGTTGTCTATGAGCAGTTAGCGAATTTGCTCATAGATCAGGGACGATTGTTGGAGGCGCAGCAAGTTCTGGGGATGCTTAAGGAAGAAGAATATTTTGATTTTATTCAGCGCAGTGGTGCAGTACATTCGACTCAGACATCCTATACAAAAACGGAAGCAGATTATGAAACCCGTTATCGTAGCCTCACTGCTCGGTTGGTTGAATCAAGCCTGGAATACACCGAAATAAAACAGAAGAAAGCATCCGGACAGGCGCTAACGTCGCCAGAAGAACAACGCCTGAGCGAATTAAAGCTTTTTCTTAAAGAGGTAAGAAAAACCTATGATGGTTTCTATAACGAGCTTAAACAGGTTTTCGCTCAAGACAACTATTCGGAAGAATTCGCCGAAAGAGACTTAGATAAGATCAATCAAAATCAGGATATTTTAACTGAGAATACCATGCTGATTTATTATCTTTATACTGATGAAAAATTAAGAATAATGCTAACAGACTCAAATTTATCATCTCGTCCTACGCTCTATGAAAATTTCATTAGTCGATCCGAACTCAATCATCTTATTTTTGCATTTAGAGAGAAAATATCAGCGCGTAATGACTCCTCTTCTGAGGAAGCCCAGGCATTATTTAAGCACCTAATTAAGCCTATGAAGGCTGATTTAGATCGACTTAAACCAGAAACGCTGTTGATTTTTCCATCCCGGTCTCTACGTTACCTGCCATTCTCAGCACTGCACAATGGAGAACATTACTTGGTAGAGCAATACGCCATAGCCATGTATAACGCTGCGGCTGGAACTAAAATGCTGTCAGAAAAACCGCAACAACAATGGAATGTGGCTGGTTTTGGCGTTTCGCAATCGCGCGATCCTGAATTCAACAACTTGCCTGCTGTTGAATACGAACTTGATGTAATCGTTAAAGAAAATGTGGGCGATGAAGAAGGAATTTTACCAGGTAGTCAATATATGAATCTTGCTTTCACTGCAGATCAGTTAATGGATGCTATGAATAAAAAAGATGCCTATCAAGTTTTTCATCTTGCAACCCATTTCAAACTTACACCAGACTCTAAAGATAATTCTTTTTTACTAGCAGGTGACGGGAATCACATCAGTTTAAATGACTTCGATTATGATGACTACCAAATGGCAGGCAAAGACCTCATCACATTATCAGCATGTGAAACAGCTCTCGGTGAATTTGACGACTTGGGTAATGATGGTAGAGAAGTAGAGACACTAGGAACACTCATGCAAGAAAAAGGTGCGCATGCGGTGCTTGCAACACTGTGGGCGGTAGCAGACCAAAGTACAGCGGTATTTATGGAGCAGTTTTATACGCTAAGGGAATCACAAAATCTTTCTAAAGCTGAGGCAATACGCCAAACCCAGCTACTGTTCATTCGCAACGAAGTTTTTCGAAATGAAGTTGACGGCAAGGTTAGTGCGAGAGGTGTTAGCCTTCCTCCCGGTGAAACTTCAAACGCACAGTTTTTACACCCTTATTACTGGGCACCATTTATACTGATGGGTAACTGGCAGTAACTTTTCCTAAAAAATATTTTGTAATGCCCGCCACAAGGCGGCTAAGAGGCTATCCCTAAATAGTAGTTGTATTGAGGGGGGAGCGATTCTGAGTCAGGTTTCTTGATCATTTTAGGCGAATAATTAGTCTATTTAGCGAGAATGATAGCGAAATCTGGTCAAAATGGCTTGTCCACAGTAGATCATTCTATTTTCGGGCAGCCTCCTCGTACAATACTTAAAGGAGACGCTCATGAGATCGATATTTTTTGAATTCTTCTCTGGAAAAGGAAGAGGCAGAATGCAATGGGACTCAACCATTTTGTTACCATTTACGAGAATTAAAAACCATACTAATGACACAAAATATCAACCTTGCAAGACTTTCTTATTATTGGTTGCAATATTTCTGCTGAGCGCTTGTAAAACAGTTCCTATTCTGGATAGGAACGCTTCTGATGCTGGTGGCTACTGGGAACAAGATGAAAATACCGACCCACGCTTTATCCACGATGCTATAGCTGGCAATGAAGAAATCGGTATGCTGTATGCGGCTGGAAACCATGTCATGGTAAATGGCGCCAGGATGGATGAATCTTCCGAGATAAGTAATAATACGTTCGTTAGTACCGGCCCACAAAGTGGCGTGCGTATCGAATTCAAGGATGATCACCGCGCATGCCTTATACAAATTCAAGAATTCTCTATAGGCCGTGGCTATGGAGACACAGCAAGTTGTCAACATAACATTGGAACACCACATGCTAATAGCCAGACTCGCAACTCAATTTATCATTTTAATATTTCCCAGCAACAGACAAAAGTCACCGTATTAAGGGGTGCTATAAAATTAGCATTGCGCACGAACCCCAGTCAAACGGTAATAGTTAATGGCGGCGAAGAAGCTATTCTCACAGAGAATTCTATTATTGGCCCACGTCCAATTCCATTTGAAGAGATTAAAAGACGAGTACGCTGGAGAAATAATTATCAATTCTATAAAAGTGAAGTTGATTGGGTATTAGTTGGTGGGGCCGCAGCCACCGCAGCCGCTATAGGGGCAGCTGTGATATTACATAAAAATGACTCAGACAACGATGATCCACCGCCTACAAGGCCTACAAGGCCTACACAAAGAGATTCTACACAACCCACTACTCAAAGTGTTCCTGTACAAAGCGCGCCACCACAAACGCCGACTACTCAAAGACCCCCGGTACAAAGAACGCCACCACAAACACCCACCACTCAAAGAGTTCCTGTACAAAGAACGCCGCCACAAACGCCGACTACTCAAAGACCCCCGGTACAAAGTGTGCCTACACAAACGCCCACTACTCAGAGAGTTCCTATACAAAGCACGCCTACACAAACGCCCACTATTCAAAGAATTCCTGTACAAAGAGCGCCTATACAAATCCAAACTATTCAAGACACAAAACCAGTTGATTGCATAAATAATTATGATGTGAATGATTGTGGGCCATTTTAATTCAAGCTTAATCTGACAATACGATGGATGAAATGTGAAAGGACATCAAGCCACCAACACCCGGTGGAGCATTTTCACTGAAAAGGAGACGCCAATGATTGATTCGACATTAACCCCTACATTTCACCGGCAAAAAACACTTCTCATTGCAATAACACTCCTAAGCACACTTATTGCTTTGGCAGTCGCCGGATGTTCATCACAGCCACTAATGCTCACTACCCCCAATAGCCTGCAAGTTGCCATGGACAATGCCGGCCAACTGCGTTCACAGGCGAAACAACGTGTTTTATTGGTGAAGCTGGCAAATCAGCAAGCTACCATTAGCGATAATGATTACCAATCGGCCCATAGTTTGTATGAAACGGCCAAAGACTCATTCGACATGTGGATTAATCAAATACAGGCTGATCTTAAAAGCGGCAGATCTGTAGATAATCCTGATGCATACAATGCGTTGGTGGAAAATGCCAGCACACAATCCAAGAATTTTATTGATCACGTCGACCAGCTGCTTCAGATTGTACCGCGCAGTGCTGAAACGAGGAATGTCGAAGCGTTCGTCACCGCCGGAATCGAGCTGGTCCAAACCATACAAAAAATTGATCGCCAAAAAAGACTGCAACTGACTGACGAATTAGAAGCGCTCCGCTGGCAAGCCTTTGATGATCTTTAAAAGACAAACGGATGGATGAATTCATTTTGGTTAGCGCTTTTTTTAACGCTTCGGCTCAATCCTGCAACGATAGCAACGCTTCACTATCCAGTTATGTCCAATCTCCGGCATAGACCATCAAAAGGATAAAAAGCGGAAACAATGCAGAAGGCGAGCTACAATAGAACCCATCATTGGCTACTTACAAGGTTCATCCGGCAAGTGCATACCACCTTGAATTTTCAACGTGTGGTCAGGATAACAGATGCGAGACAGCCCAACTTATTTCCGAGCGACTTCTTGGTGTTGAACTGAACCCTTTAATTTAAGGATCGATAAATGTATTTTTGGTTTAAGGCTCTTCTGTTGATTAGTATTGTTTTGTTACCACCTGCAGTCAGTGCTCAGCAGCGTGGTGTGACGACGATCCAAGACATTTCCGGCAACAAGTTAGAGTTGTATCAGAAGAGTTACGCATTGTTGATCGGTGTAAGTAACTATACGGCAGGCTGGCCGGATTTGGAAAGTATCCCTGCTGAAATTAAAGCGGTTAAAAAGGTGCTAGAGAAGCAGGGGTTTCATGTTGTCACTCACATTAACCCAGATCATTCCGCGCTTGAAGATGCGTTTCAGAATTTTATTGATGACTACGGATTCGAGCCGCAAAATCGCTTGCTTTTCTTCTATTCCGGACATGGCGAGACCCGGAAAAATGGGCGCAAGGGTTATCTGGTACCCGCAAACGCGCCGCTTCCTGAACGAGACAAAAAAGGATTCCTGCAAAAGGCGCTACCGATGAGCCAGATTATGGCGTGGGCGCGTCAGATCGAGGCCAAACATGCATTGTTTTTGTTTGACAGTTGTTTCTCGGGAACAGTTTTTAAACAAAGATCGCTGCCAGAAATACCGCCCCATATTTCATCACTTACTGCAGAGCCGGTCAGGCAATTCATTACGGCAGGCAGCGCAGGGGAACCCGTTCCAGCCAATAGTGTTTTTGCACCAATTTTCATTGATGGTTTAAAACATGGATTGGCTGATCTGGATAAAGACGGCTATATTACCGGAACTGAATTGGGCGTTTATTTACAAGGCAAGGTACCAAAACATGCCAGGCAGACACCGCAGTTTGGAAAGATTACCGACTATGATCTTTCGCGCGGTGATTTTGTTTTTTTACTGGATTCCGCTGAATCCATAGCAAATAAACCTATCAGTAAGGCGCAAACAACCAATATGCGTGGTGCCAGTAATGCGTTTCTGCCTGAGTTGGTTTATATTCCGGCCGACGTGTTTGATATGGGCGAACAAGATACGGCGTTCATAAAAACTTTGAGTGATGATGAAAAAAGGTTCTTTGGTGTTCCGGGAAAACGCATTCAGATCAGCAAACCTTTCTACCTGAGTAAACATGAGATCACTTTTGAGCAGTATGATCATTATGTTAAGGCGCAACAACGTGATGGTCATAGAATAGAAAGCCCAGAAGCCGCGAAGAGTGGACGTGGCAAACAGCCTGTTGTCTATGTCGACTGGTTTGACGCAATGGCTTACTCAACCTGGTTGGGTGAAAGCTGCCGTTTGCCAACCGAAGCGGAATGGGAATATGCCGCCCGTGCGGGCAGCCAAACAGCTTATCCGTGGAGCGATGATTTAGGCAGTAACAATGCTAACTGCGCTGGTTGCGGCAGTCAATGGGATAATGATCAGACAGCACCGGTTGAGCAGTTTCCAGCCAATGCATATGGGTTGTATGATATGTCTGGCAATGTCTGGGAATGGACTTGTTCATCTTGGCGTGACCTATTTGACGGCAGTGAACAGCAATGCCTCGATAATGCCGAGCATAATCAGAACCGCGTGGTACGCGGTGGTTCCTGGCTCAATAATCCGGGCCGCGTGCGTTCGTCGGCACGCAGCTACGGCTCTCCCAACAACCGTGTCAAATATTTCGGTTTCCGAGTGTTGTGTTCGTCCCCCATTGAATAGCCGATCACTGGCGCGCTGAACACTGATGCGCTCTGGGTTGCAGTTCACTGTGCGCCGCGTAGCGGCGCCGCGCGCAATTTTTGCATTCAGTCTTGATCTTGCGTTGCCCAGACAGAATCACTTTCATGCTGTCCAGCAACAACACAACCCGCTTACGTAATGCCGTAAAATGACGGCCGAGTGACCCAATTGGTCCCCAATAAAATCTTCTAAGCGCATGACTTCCCGCGTCCAGAGATCCAGGCACGAGTAAGGGAATCGGGGCTTGTGGATAGTTATTACTGCGCACGATCAGTTCGTCAACTATGAGCAGGCTATTCATGATCGCTTGAATTTCGGAAGCTATTTTCCCTTGCGCGCTAAGAACGATCAAAGTCTGCTTTTAAACGACCAACTTCAACTTTGCACGAAGTTTTATCCAGGCTTGCCACGTTGATGTCAATTGGACATTCTCATTAACTCTATAATAAAACTTGTATTTTTTGCGCCATACATGCCAACTGGCGAGAAAGAAATGAGTTCGCCCAGACAAAACAACAAAATCACATTAGAAACAGTTTGTCGTTAAATTCAAGGCGGTTGTTGCGCAAATCCACCGCCACAGCTTCGCAATGAATAATGATAGGGGTTCACTGCGTTTAATGGAAAAACGGACAATTTATTTGCTATAAAACCGGACATTTCTATTTGTTGCTAACATTCTAATTATTTAGAATTGACATTACGCCTTATCTAATGATATAAAAAACTGAATTCAAGTTTTTTATATCCTTTCAAAGTGAAATAGTATCTTGTCGGCAAGAAACTTTAACACCCTTTCAATACTTAAACGCAATTCTGATTTGACAACAAACGATTAAAAAACTCGGTGACTAAAATGATAGCTGAAATTGATCATGACCTTGAGGAATGGATTGCTACAGTTATCGACAGCAAATATAAAATTACATTTGAACATCCCGGCATAAGAGACAATAAACCGACGGTTTCAGTTTATTTATATCAAATGGAAAACTCAATTCCAAGATCGGTAGCAAGAGAAATTCCATTAGAAATTACTTTGTCTTATTTGTTAACAGTTCAATCTGAAAGCCAGCTGGATTCGCATAAGAATCTAGGAAATCTGCTTTTTGCCGCAAAATCCCGATCTGATTTAGAAATTGGTTTCCCTTCTCTAGCAGCAGATTTCTGGCAAGCTCTCGGAATTGCTCCCCTGCCCCACTTTACGCTACGTTTGCCACTGGTCATGGCTAGAAATGTGGGACAAGTGCCTACCATTAAAGCGCCGCCCCGTATTGATATTGACTCAATTACAAATATCAAGGGATTTGTTTTAGGACCTTCTAATCAACCAATAGCGAATGCAAAAGTCACTTTGGCCAATATCAAAACAGTTGCTTATACAGATAACAAAGGTTTATTTTCAATTGCAGCAGATTCAAAAGCACTGCATGAATTCAACTGTAAGATTGACGCAAAGGGAAAACAATTTTCGATATCCGTTCCTATGCAGAAGACGCAAAATGCACCTATCACTATCCACCTTGACACCTTAGAGGTTTAATATGCCAAATTATCTATCTCCTGGAATTTATGTAGAAGAAGTATCCACCGGCAATAAGCCAATAGGCATGTGTGGAACCAGCACAGCCGCCTTTGTTGGACTTGCACCAGCAAAAAATGAGCGCGTTAACGAGGCCGTCGCTTGCAATAATTGGGCAGAGTTTTGCAAAATCTTTGCTAATGGTGAAACTAAAAGTACCGACTTAAGCCATGCGGCATATAGCTTTTTCAACAATGGCGGCAGCCGTTGTTATATTGTCAACATCGGCGACAAAGGCACAGTAGCAGGCGATGCGAGAGCGCGTAGCGGTTTATGTGCATTAGAAACCGTAGATGAGGTTGCCATTGTGGCGGCGCCCGGCTTTAGCGATGATATTTCTCAAAAAGCGCTGTTAACACACTGTGAAAATTTAAAGGACAGGTTCGCCATTCTGGATTCACCTGCTTCAGTCAATAATATTGATGCTTTAAAAAAGTTAAATACCGATTTAGGAGAAGTATCCGATACCACAAAAGTAGATACTTCCAAAAAATCTGACGGCAATAATTCGCAAGGACACAGACCGCGTAATTCCGATGGGGGATATGGCGCATTTTATTTTCCCTGGTTCAAAACCATAGACGCATTACAACCCAAGAGCATTGTCAGCATCTCTCCTTCCGGAGCTATTGCCGGCATTTATGCCAGAAGCGATGCCACTCGCGGTGTACATAAAGCGCCAGCAAACGAACTGGTAAAAGGAGCGATCAGTTTAACTTATAACATTTCAAGAGCTGAGCAAGGTGAACTGAATAAAAAAGGTGTCAATGTGATTCGCACCTTTCCTGACGGCATCCGTGTTTGGGGAGCAAGAACACTGGCAAGTGAAGCCAGTGAATGGCGCTACGTTTCAGTTCGCAGAACCTGTAACATGATCAAAGAATCCATTCAGGAAGGCACAAATTGGACGGTATTCGAACCGAACGATATGATGACATGGAAATCCATTGAACGAGATATTCGTGCTTTTCTGATGCGTGTTTGGCGGGACGGTGCTTTACTAGGTGCAACGCCTGAACAAGCATTTTTTGTAAAATGCGATGCTGAAACAAATCCTGCCGAAGTCAGGGATGCAGGTCAATTAATAGCAGAGATTGGTATCGCGCCGGTAAAACCAGCCGAGTTTATTATATTTCGCATTGGGCAATGGTCCAGTGAGGCAGAATCAACATCAAGCGCAGGAGGTTAAGCATGGCCGAACAAAATATTTACAGAGCCTATAATTTCATCCTCGATTTAGGCGGCGGAACTGTCGGTTACTTTACTCAAGTTGGCGAACTCGCAATTGATATAGAAACCATCGATTTTCGTGAAGGTGGTGCCGGACCTGCTGTTCGGAAACTTGCCGGCAGGGTTTCATACAATAATATCGAGTTAAAATGGGGATTAACAGAATCTACTGAAATGTGGGATTGGTTAATGGATGCTGTTAAAGGGGATGTCTCTAGAAAAAACATCTCCATCATCCTTAGAGATAACGATGGCAAAAGTGAAGTCACCCGTTGGAATCTTGACAGTGCGTGGCCTTGCAGTTGGAAAGGTGCGCAATTGGATGCCCTGTCGAATGAAGTGGCCATCGAAACTTTATGCCTTGCTCACGAAGGGTTAACGCGTGCTTAATAAGCTGGCTCGTAAGATATTGAAAAGTGTAGCGCAAATACTAGCCAAGTACGCCAGCTCGATAGAAAAATACTTGACTAAAGAGAACTTGCCTGACAGGCACATCGTTTCTGAAGTTTCAAATGACCTTCCGCCTGCCCACTGGTTAGAAAAAGTTCGCCAAGGTGCTCCGCATTTGCTCAATCAAACTTCACATGAAAATGAACTCGGCACAAGTTCCTATCAGGATGATGATCAGGATACTCACGTAAATTCGGACAACCATTCACATTCGAGCAATCATCACAAACAGGAAATACCCGCAAATTCTCCGTCTGTTCCAATGCCAAAACAAAAGGCTAACAAAAACTCATTTCGTCAATTATTTGTTCATAATAATTCGAAAAATTTACTTGAAACTGTCAAGAAACACTTTTACAAGCCAATCCCGGATACAGTACAAACGTCAACTAATACCGAAAATAGTTCAGAGATAACGGATCAAAGACCAGCTAAGAGAAAAAAAAGAATTTTTTTCAAAAAGAATTCCGACCATGGTATATCGCAACACACACTTTCCTCGATAACTAAACCACCATTAAATGGTTTTAATCAGAAAAAACCTTTAACGCCAACTCAAAAAATGGATGAAGTGACCAGTATCAGCAAAAACTCTAAATCAAACAATGCTTCAGACCCCAGTCCCAGTCCAATTATTAAACAAGCCAGACAAAAAGAAAAAACGCATCATCAACCTGAAACTTTATCCGAACAAACACGCCCAAAAAACCAGACACGAGTTCATCTTTATCCGAACTTACAAAGACAGACCAGGACTGTTAAAGAGATACAACATAATCATGTAATAAATCGAAAAACCGAACGAAATCATCATTTATTTTCTTCTGAAAAACAAAAAATTGAAATTCCAAAGATTCAACAACAACAAAATACCGTTGTAAACAGAAATAGACCCAATATGGCGAACCTGTCGAGCAACCCCAGAAATGCGCACAAATCGCAGATTGCGCACAAAATCCAAACAACAGAAACAACCAGCGCCCAAAGTTTGGGTTTTACAGCTGAAACTTTTAGCCATCAGCAAACAAAAATTATCTCTGTAAAAGCAGATAAATTTCAACCCTGCTCTACGCGCTGGCCCTGCATGCCAGATGAAACGTCATCAGACACCAATCCAGATCGATGGCCGGAATTACCCAAAGAAGAATGGCTCAAGACGAAAGAAACCGTTCATCAACCTATTAAGCCCTGGCAGCTTCAGGAAGAAACAAAGCGTAAACACCTTAGCGAACAAGAACAAAGAGGCATACTTTGGAACGCGTGACTTTTCTAGTAGGGGATAATGAAAGATTAAGTTGTATGCTTAATCCTGAAACGGTTGTAATGCAACGTAGCACAGGTGTGCGACCACGCGAGTCATTGAGCGGCATGATAAGTTCCAATGCCAGGGGTGATAACCCCTTATTATTCACCGGTGCAGGACATACAACCATCGAACTCGATTTGGTTTTCGACGTAACTATCACGGGGTCATCAATTGTAAGCCAGGACGTTCGTGATTTGACTAAACCCTTATGGAATCTTACTGAAAATCATCAACGCAATGATCGTTTATATCATCCAGCTTTATGTCGCTTTATGTGGGGAAAATGGAATATTCCAGGAGTTATCTCGGCGGCGGCAGAAAGACTGGAATCATTCTCTCCACAAGGTATTCCTCGCCGATCTTGGTTAAGATTAAGATTGATAAGAATGCAGGAACAACCTCATTTTCCGCCACATGAAAATGAACTATGGTCACCTGTGGAAAATCAGGCAACTGATGTATTTACAGATGAATTAAATATACCCGCCACAGAAAATTTCAGTCCAGCTTCACAATCCGATTTCTCTAACGCTGCAACCGAAACCTTAGAAAATTCAAATGAAAGAATCGATCTTTCAGCCTATCACATTACAGGTGACTCGAGTCGCTGGCGCGACATTGCTTTGAGACTCAATTTAGTTAATCCACTACTCTGGATCTATGAACAATTGCCAGAACAAAATGACATATTAGAAGACAGCGAGAAACCCCTGTAATGAGTATTTATTCAGTCGTACCTCATGTAACTATCAAGATTGACGATTTAGAACTTTCATCTGAAATCGTTCAAACAATACAGGCAATTCGTGTCAATCAAATATTGTCTGCCCCTAGCCAGTGTGAAATCCTATTACCTGAAGCCCATGAAATTTTTTCGATAGAGGCACTTTCTAATGTAGGCAGTTTAATATACATCAAAATAGAAAACCATAACCCAGCCTTATTTTACGGTCAGATTACTGCTATCGACTATGTGTACGATACATCACAGAGACCTTTGATTTCTATTCGTGCTTATGATCTCCTGCATCAATTGCGCAAGCGTCAACCTGTGCGTTCCCATGTTCAAATTAACCTGCATCAACTTGCTCAAGAATTTACCCAGGATCTGGGAATTGAAGTTCAGGGCGGAGACACAACACCTGTAGTACCTAGATTAATTCAATACAAACAATCAGATTTACAGCTCTTGCATGAGTTTGGGGAAAGTTACGGTCAGTACTTCTTTTTAAATATGCATCGACTACTAATTACTTCCCTTGAAGGCGTCGAGAGTAATGAGTCTTTAACGCTGGGTAAAAATCTATTGGAAGCTCGATTTTCAATCAATGCTGAAACAGTCACAGAATCCGTCACTGCGACAGGCTGGAATTCGCAACGCACAACGCCACATGTTAGAACTGCCAAAGCATCTGATATTGCAGTCAACCCTAATATCTTCATTGACCCATCTGATTTTGGCACAGATGGTCAACGTACGCTTGTCGATCATAATGTCCAAGATGAGAATCAAGCCGAAATAGTTGCGCAGAAAGAATTGGACAGGCATATTATGCAACAAATAACACTATGGGGTGTTGCTGAAGGTAATCCTGTATTGACACCTGGGTTGGTTGTTCAGGTATCTGGTGTTGCATCGTCTCTGGAAGGTCGTTATGTATTAACTGAGGTGACTCATTCAATCGATCCGATCAAGGGTTATATTTCTGAAATTAATACCACACCACCCGTCATCGAGAAAACCAAACAAATCAAAAATGCGACCGTCGGTATCGTGTCACAAGTAGACGATCCCGACAATTTGGGACGAATTAAGGTTAACTTGCCTACATACAACAATATTGAAACCGAGTGGCTCGAAGTATTAACACCCGGCGCTGGTTCCAACAAAGGTCAGCTTATCCTTCCCGATGTCGGAGACAATGTGTTGTTACTCATTCTTAATGGTGAACCTGCTCAATCGATCGTAATGGGCGGCATCTACGGTGAAAAAGACTTGCCGTGTCCGGTAGTCAAAGAAGGCGCTGTTAAACGATTTGTAACGCAAACTGCAGGTAATCAGCGAATTTTGCTGGATGATACCGAGGTCTCTATTAGAATTGAAACTCAAAATGGACATAGCATCAGCATGACACCAGAAGAAATCAGTATCACCCGTGATAATGGAAGTTTTATTACCCTAACGGATGACTGTATGACTATCCATTCAGAAACCAATTTGGAAATTGAAGCGCCGGGCAGTTCGATCACTTTTCGCGGCAAAGAAATTGACTTTGAGAGAGCATAAATGTACTGGCTCACAGAAAATGCAGTTTTGGTATGTTCTCACGAGATGGGTATCGTAACCAATACAACATCCCAAAACTTTGTAAGAATTAATGGCAAACGTGTACTGGTCAAAAATAATCCAGAAAACAGGACTATTGTCGGCTGTCCAAATACTGGGCCTTCAATCAAACCGTGCATGAAAACTTTAAAGGTAAATCGTGGCTATTCTTCATTTATACGTATCAACGGTCATCGCGTCTGCTTATCGACTATACTCGGTTTAACCGACGGCACGCCACCAGGAGTCATAACATACAAAGTCCGCAGCTCTGGACAAAAACTTGTATCGGAGGCCTAATGCGACATCAATTTAATAATTCTTTACAGTTTATTCATCCGGACTTTGATAACTCGGATTCTGCCATTGGCATTCAAACCGCAGCAAATGGCAAAATCGCCATGGTTAGCGATAGGGCGTCCATCCGCCAATCAATCCTTCTATTGATTTCAACCATACCTGGTGAAAGAGTGATGCGCCCCAAATACGGTTGTAATCTCCAACAACTGGCTTTTATGCCTAACGACGCGACGACTCATGGCCTTGCCATACATTATGTCAGAACAGCGCTCGAACAATGGGAAGCACGCATTGATATTCAACATTTAGATGCTGATTCAAATATAGATTACCCCAACACCATGGATATTATTCTTGACTATAAAGTTAGACATTTCCAACAGGCTGAACAATTGATCATTGCCTATCACCTTATGGGAGTTGAAATTTAATGTCCATACAATCACCTAATTTAGATGATCGTACATTTTCAGACCTGATAGAAGCGGCTAAGCTCCGAATTCGGCAACACAGCCCTGAATGGAACGATTTATCTCCCGGCGATCCAGGAATCGTCTTGCTGGAAGCCTTTGCCTTTCTAACAGAAACAATGATTTTTCGGCTTAATAGAATTCCGGAAAAATCCTATATAGAATTTCTAAAAATTATCGGGGTAAAGTTGAGGCCAGCATGTGCGGCCCAAGTCAAATTACAGTTTGCCATCAGCAAACCGCAATCCCATAAGATCGAAATTCCACGCACAACCCGAGTCACTACAGCAAGCAACTCATCCACAAATGACGCTCCAGTTTTTACCCTGGCTGAAGCTGTCTTTATTCCTGCGGGAGAAACCAGCGTTCAAGCTCAAGCCTATCATTGTGATCATGTTGAAGCCGAACTGATTGGCAGAAGTTCAGGCTTTCCTGGAATAACGCTAACCGTTAAGCGTCAATCTATCATTGCCTCTACTGCAGATAAACTAGATTTAATTGTAGGTGTCGAAACTTCTCCGGATGCGCTTGAAACCCATGCGGCTGCAATAAAATATAATGATAAAACTTATCGCATTTGGCGCGAAGTTGAGAACTTTACTCACTGTGGCAGTGATAAGTTTGTTTATACAACGGATCGTCAGGCAGGAACCATCAACTTTGCTCCTGCTTTGCGCAAAATGGACGAGTCCGGTCTAATGCAATCTGCACCTGAAGCACTAGCTGAAATTCCGCCTGCCGATTGTGAAATACGTGTTTGGTATCGGCATGGCGGTGGTTCTCAGGGTAATGTACTCGCTCAAACGCTAACGGTTTTAAAAGATCCCATTGCTGGAATTTCTGTCACTAATCCCAAACCAGCCACAGGCGGGAGAGCCGGAGAATCTCTGCAAAACGCCTTACGTCGAGGGCCACAAGAACTGCACTCTTTGAGTCGTGCGGTTACTGCCAGAGATTTTGAACTGATTGCTGTGCAAAGTTCTGGCGCAATCAATCGAGCCAAAGCGTTTACTCAAGCAAAACTTTGGGCGCATGCTACTCCCGGAACAGTTGAAGTCACGCTTGTACCAGAAATAAATGTAAAGCCAACTGAACCATACACTATTACCGCTGATGCTTTAAAAATTCACCATATTGATTCCATTCGAGAACAAATTCAAAATACCCTCGATAGCCGCAGACCACTGGGGACGCATTGCGTAGTCAATTGGGCAAATTATAAAAAAGTTAGTATCAAAGCCAAAGCGATTATTCACCGTGAGGAAGACGCAAAACAAGTTAAGCAGCGAATTTTAAATGAGCTCTATAACAGTATTTGCCCTACTGATTTATCACTCCAAACAAAATCACCCTGGCCTTTCGGACAAAGTTTAAAAGCGTGGGATGTCTATAAAATCATAGGTTCGGAACCTGCTGTTCTTTCAGTAGAAGCGATGCAGATGAATGTAGATGATGTGCCGGAAGAAGGGGTCAAAGATATTTGCATTGATTCCTTTCAGCCCGATACCTGGTATACAGGATGTGATGAAAGAGTATTTAGATCGACCAATAACGGTTACAGCTGGGAATTGATAGCACACTTCAAAGGCGAAGGAATTAGATTTGTAAAGTCTTTTCCCATTAAAGCTTGTACCAGCGTTCACCATTCGGGCCTGTTAGCTGTCATCACCAAAACTACCAAGCATATTTCATCGATTCAAATTTCTAAAGACTGTGGACAAACCTGGACAACTGCACGGCAGATCCAATTTCCAATCGAAGATTTCACCTGGCTTGATCGGGACAGACTTCCATATCTCCTGCTGGCAACAGAAAAAGGCGTCTATGAATTGAGTCTGGATGATTCTGCCGTCCCTATTCCAATACTTGTGGATCCCAAACTGCCAAAATTAGGCTTCCGTGCCATTACTGTATCCGCTTCTACCGGGGGGCGTACTTTTATTGCTGTCGCGGGTTATGAAAACAAAGGGATATATTTATCATCCGAAGGTGGCAAACCAAACAGTTTTCAGAATATCGGGCTTGCCGGAGAATTAATTGAAGTTCTTGCGGTGCAACATAGCGGCCCGCATCGCCATATCTGGGCAGGCATTGCCGCACCCGGTTCGGATCAGGGTAAAGGCTGTTTCCGGCTGACTTTATCTGAATCATCCATAAAATCCAAAGACTGGAAACAATACTCTAAAAATTGGCAGGCTGGCGGCTGCAAATCATTGGCATTTCAAGGTTCAAAGATATTATCAGCCTCATATCGATTAGGTGTGCTGAGGCTGGACTCAGATTTAAGGGACGCAGCATGGGAAACACTCAATGCCTCCGAATGCGGTTTACCTTTACGAGATGTCGGAAAATTAGAAATCGTTGAGGCTGTTGCTGCCGATGAAAACTCAAAAGTGATTATGGCAGGCGGCATTTCAGGCGTGTATCGCAGTTCCGATGCGGGATTACACTACTCGAAATGTTCCAATAAAGAATCTAAAGACGAGGTCAGAGTTCCTTCGAATTGGTTACTCTACTCAGGCGATCATGAAATAGAAGTCATCAGCGAAAATGAAGCATCAAGAAATTAAACAATTATTGCCGGAAGTATTTCAAAGAACCGATCAAGCGGGTTCTCCGTTATATAGTTTGTTAGAAGTCATGGAAACACTGACTGATCCTGCTGAAGAAATCTTGTCGCAAGTCCCTCTTTACTTTAACCCTTACACTACGCCAGAAAAATTTCTGCCTTTTTTGGCCAGCTGGGTCGATTTAGATCGTTTTTTCCCTTCGTTTAAAAATCAGTCCACGCCTGATCTTGATGCACTTCAAGCGTTAGGCATCGGGCGCTTACGCGAATTAATCGTCGCAGCGACGCAATTATCAAAATTAAGGGGTACTGCAGCTGGGCTGCAGTTATTCCTGGAAACTGCAACCGGTTTGAAAGGTTTCAAAATCGATGAAAACGTTTTACCTGCAAATAACAATGTGCTACCTTTCCATATAAGGGTTAGCGCGCCTAATAGCGCCCAACAACATAGTGCACTTATCGAAAGAATTATCGAACAGGAGAAACCGGCTTACGTAACTTATAACCTAGAATTTAGTCCTTAATAAACTAAACGGAGAAGAATCATGGTTAAAATAGTTGAAATTACACAATCGTCAGATGCTGTGACTTGTGATGAAAACGGGCAGGCAACCATACAATTTAACATCAATAATATCAGTTCTTCCTCGTTAAGAGTAGGCGCTAAAGTATTAACTGAGGAGCCGGCACAACAATCCTGGTTTTCACTGGAAGGAAAATCCGAAAAAAAGCTTAATATTAATGCAACCGACCAGTTTTCGGTACAAGTCGCCGCTAAAGATGCGCCTGAAGGTGAATATAAATTACGTCTACTGGTTTACAACGTCGAAAACTCAGACGAAGAATATACGGAAAGTGAAGCCATTACCGTAACCATCCCCCAGAAGAAGGCGCCTGAACCAGAGCCAAAATCCAAAATGTGGATCGTATGGTTGCTGGTTGGCATTTTGGTCGTTGTATCGTCAGTGGTCGGCTACATTATTTATAGCGGCAATGATGAAGAGACGCCAATTGAAACAAAAGATGCATTGAATGTCATCGTCCCAAATGTGAAAGGAAAAGCGTTTGAAGATGCCAAAGCCATATTGGAAGGCATGGAATTTACTGGTATAGAATTTGCAACAAGGTTTGATGCATCCAAGGCGAAAGGCACTGTATTGGAGCAAACACCTGAAGCAAATTCCAAAGTCGATGCGCACAATACCGAAGTTCTATTGGTATTGGCTGATTCGACGACAACCATGCCGGATGTTATCGATAAGACACTGCAAGGCGCCAAAGAAAGGCTCATTAGTATTGGCGTTAACAGACAAAATATAATAACGGAACCAAAATTTGATTTATCCAAACCGCTTGGAACAATTTTGAATCAATCACCAGAGCCGGGGGCAAGCGTTAGTTCAAATGAGACCAAAGTAACACTGATAATTGCTGATGCTGGTATTAAGGTACCGGATGTTAGAAACAAATTACTTCAAGATGCACTTATCACTTTGAAATCCAAGAAATTAGAACTTGGCTCTCTCAGTTCGACACCAAATGACCGCCTAAAAGAAGGAACTGTTGTGACGCAAACACCACATAGTGGAAACGTTCCTAAAGGCACCGAAATTAAACTTGTAGTCTCGACAAAGAAACAAGTTGTTACAGTTAACCCAACTATTTTTAAAGCAATAACCCAATCTGGAATCAGATATAACGCACAAATTGTTCGGCAACTTGCACCAGAACAAGAAGATTCAGATGAATAACAAAGCCTCTCTGATATGAGTACCACAAAGATCGTCATAATTTGTTTAATACTTCTTATGGCGATCTTTTTTATCGGCTTAAGTCTTAACCTGATCGAAAAACCAAATCAGGGCGTAACAAGTACGTCAAGCAAAGCACAACAGCAAGAAGCTGCAGCATCGTTTAGCTGGCCTAAAGCGCTTGATAGCTTATTGTCTCCTTTTGCGACTTCAATCACACCCAAGGAACTCTCTTTAAAAAATTGTTCCAAAACGAGCAAAGGCTTCAATCTCAGCGAACAGTCTCCGACATGTGAAATCATCGTTCCGGGTTTTAGCGAAACGTTTAAAAAACTATCATTGAAACCTAATAACCGAACCGCCAGATTGCATATTATTTATACTCCGGCGGAAGGGGATGAAGAGGAATTTTCTTGGCCAGAAAAGGATCAGAATGAAGACAAAATTAATTTTGTCATTTTAGGAAATGAAGATTTGGAAGGTCAAACAATTGCAACTATTTTGTTAGAATGTACCAACTGTTCCAACCAACGGAATGTAAAAATAACATTCGAGTAATATTTATTTGCACAACAAGGCACTATTTCAACGCCCTATCAATTCGTAATGCCTTGATAACGGCTGAAATTGACCCAAGAAGGAAAAATAAAGCCCAGATAGCAGCCAATATTGCACTGATCAAAGCACCAATATCATCGGTGATAAAAGCCAGAAATGGAGGCGCCATCCCATGTAAGAATCCCAGTAAAATAGTAGCTATAAAAGACGTCGCGATTAACAATACCAAGCCTTTATTTTGTAAAAATCGTTGATGGGCTAAAACCAGAAATATTACAAATGCAACTTTAAAAGTCATAATAAAAGTTAGCGTGGTTGCAGCCCCACCCACATTAAAATTGGCAAACCCGGCAAAATAAAGCGCTGTACCGAACGGCACGGCTAACAGCAATGAAACCATTAACATCAACAAACCAAAAGCAGTAAATATCGCCACAATAGCGCCCAGCAATGTTAAAAGTGCAACAATAAAGGTAACAATCCCCTGGATACGACCGTGAATTCTATCCGGGATAATCAGCGCAGAAGCCATCAATAAAATGGTAAACAATAGCAACCAATCAAGTAATGCAAGATAGAAAATGCCTAAACCGGGACTCGGAAGATCGACTTCATTTGTTCCTAAATAAAACTGAGAACCGATCTCAACCGCAAAAGCAATCGTAAGACAAACAATTGCTGCACAAAAAAAAGGAACTCTTAGTTTATCTAACAAAATTATTTTCCTTTAACAAAGGATGAGTGTAAAAATGAAACGCAAACTTCTACACTTATTTGTTCAGCATCCATACTGGCATTCTACTATGTCTGTCAAAAAATGAAACTATCGTCAATCTATGGCCAATGTGCACATTGACTTCTGGAAGAAACGCTACTATCTAGTAGCTGACATGCATTGGCACAAGAAGCAACTCGCGATGGCTCGCCAAAACTGGCTGACGAGAAGAAAAAAGCTTACAGTATATAAGCACCCAATTCAACGATTTAAAGCGTCCTTCCCTTCTTTTACTATCACCATTTGGGCCTGCACCGTACCCCATTCTGAAGGATCTGGTGCATAAACACGTACTCCCCTCAACCTGGCAGTACGATTCAGTAACCGCTCTAAGGGATTCTGAGGACCTCTAGTAACGCCACGCTCCTGTTGTGTCCCTGCAAACTCAAAAACACTGGGATCAAGCGGCTTCTCACTCATAATCACTTTGATAACCTCTTGCCCGGGATTAGGAAAATAGAGCGCTCCCTCCAGCTTTTTAGATTCTCTTCCGTTTATACGCGCATACTCCGATGTTCTATGACCAAGAGGAAACTGCACAAAGGCGCCATCACGTGCACTAATGCTTAACAAATAAACGTAATAAGGTAGCTGCGTTCTGTTTTCAACCAAGAAACCGATCTTGCTACCTAACGGCTGTCGCTGTCCGTCCATCAGTGTCAATTCTGTTGAATCGGTTGCACGATACAACCTGTTGTCGACGCGGAAACACAACTCAGCATGGGAGTCGTCGTTACAGAAATCATCCTCAGTTAATCGATACGCCTGAATTCTAACGTCAGGAGGATCGTTGTTGAGCATTTTCAGATCACGTAGATCTGCGAGTTTTTTCATTTTCCTTACTAATTCATTGACGTCTTGATCCAAATTAGAAAGCTTCACCCGCATGGTATCGTCCAATAACTCCTCCTGCATGTTAAGCACCCATGCTTCCAATACGGCACCTGACTTGGATTTGGGTAGCATAGCTCCTGATGCGTAGTACTGCCCATCCTGCTGGTCAGGTCGCAATAAATAAATAATCCACCCATCATTTCTACGTTCATTGACAAGTTCGAATTCTGGCGTGTTAAGTTGATCTGCAATTAAGCTGAAAATTTTCTGATTCTGTTCGTGCCCTAGAATATCGTCACCTTCAATGACGACATGAATTGGCCCAAAATTGTAGGCGTGTTGACTCTCCACCAAGATGTCTCCAACGCTAACTTGTCCCTTCACTATTTTGGCTTCACTGGAAAATGGCGTCACGTTGGTAATTTCCACTTCTGCGAATGCTTCTGAAGGATTCTCCGTTGCAGCATAAACGCGAAAAATAGAATCTTTCGTAACCCCACCAAGCAGTCCAGCGTTAAGCCGAACTACCTGTTTCTCATTATCAATCGATGTCGCCAGAATACTTGTGCCGCGATCCGGAAAATCGCCTCCGAGGACGATGATGTCTTGATCAAGAAGGTTCTGCAGTGCAATTTGTGGTCGTTGATAGATCGCGCTGAGTCCCATCATGCTTTCTTCACGCATCAGTACTTCAGTACGCTTAAAAATATCTCCCCATGTCTCACCAGGTTTTACTGCATTCAGCGCCTTGCTCCAGAACCAAGTAAAGCGGCCATAAGATCGTCCATTCTGAGTAATTTCGTAAGCACTTTCTTTATCGCCACTTGCACCTATTCTAATCCCGATTGGCGGTGCGTCATTTGTTACGGATGCCGCCCTGGGATAGGGACGGGCATCCATCGCAACCGCACGAACACCCATTTTAGGCCCACGACTTACCGAACCAGAGTGACAGGAATCTGAAACAAAAACGATTTGATCCGTAACCTTTCCAATCTCGGCAAGCCAGACATTAATTTGATCATCCAATATATCTCTGTCATCCTTACTCAAAGGAGGGAATGATCCAGTACTCGCGCCATAAGTTACCCAGGTTTGATCATTATCGGTAATCTCATTATCGACATCCGGATTTTCATTGATACGTTCACTTCCGTGGCCTGAAAAATGAATATACACAAAATCGTTGGGATTAACTTGGGCTTTTAAATCAGCAAATGCTTGCTCGATTGCAGAATGCGTGGCTTGCTTGTCCAGCAGAATCTTGATATTGTCTTCTGGAAATTGAAGAGGTGGCGCCGAAAGTATTTTTTCCATGAGCTTGATGTCATTACGTGGTCCAGACAGTTGTTGAAGCCCGCGTTCCTGTGACTGTTCAGTCATTGGATAATCCTGAATTCCTATTAAGAGCGCATGATTCGCAGCAAATAGATTTGGGCATACCGTAGCGGCCAGAGCAGTAAAGTAAAATAAGATCCTGTTTCGATAGCTTGATTGCTTCATCACTACTCCTCATTTCATCAAGTAAATTATTGTCGTTACTGCCAAAGTCTTTAGATAAACTGGATTACGTATTAACTAACCTTATTCTCCACTACAGATATCAATCAACTCAGCTTCTTCATGCTGACCAAAACAGGTGATTGGTACAAGATACGCCGGTAAATTGGACGCTTCTTCGAGTGTATGAAGTGACTCACAGAATGAAATATCTTCTTGGCACCAATGGTAACTCAGTTTGAATAAGGACTTTGTAAGAAAAAGGGACGGCTCAAAATGAAAGAATTTATAAATCTATTTTTTATACTTATTCTCCTGTTCGGTGCAGGAGCCGCTGTCCATGCCCAAAGTACTGAATGGGATGCACTCAACAAGGAAGCGGGGTTTCTTTACTACCAAGGGCAATATAATGAGGCAATAGAAAAAGCCAGGAAGGCGCTTGATGTTGCCGAGAAAACCCAAGGCCCAGACCATCCCGATGTCGCCATAAGCCTGAGCGGCTTGGCGGTAATCTACTACAAACAGGGCCGGTACGCGCAAGTCGAACCGCTTTATCAGCGTGCACTGGTAATCAATGAAAAAGCCTTAGGCTCTGATCATCTTGAAGTGGCTCTGGTCCTGAACAACCTTGCGGAACTTTATCATACCCAAGGTCAGCACATGAAGGCCGAATTGCTTTATCAGCGTGCATTGGCAATCCGGGAGAAAGCCTCAGGTCCTGATCATTCCGATGTGGCTGTGAGCCTGAGCAATCTGGCGACACTTTACCAAACCCAGGGCCAGTACGCACAAGCCGAATCGTTTTTTCAGCGCGCACTGGCAATCCGGGAAAAAACCTTTGGGCCTAACCATCCCATTGCGGCTTTGAGCCTGAACAATCTGGCCGCAATTTACCACACCCAGGGCCATCACGCGCATGCCAAACTGCTTTATCAGCGTGCATTGGCAATCCAGGGGAGAGTCTTAGGGCCTGACCATCCCGATGTGGCCCAAAGCCTGAACAATCTGGCGGGACTTTACCAAACCCAGGGCCAGTACGCACAAGCCGAACCGCTTTATCAGCGCGTACTGGCAATCTTGGAGAAAGCCCTGGGACCTGACCATCCCGATGTGGCCCAAAGCCTGAACAATCTGGCGAGACTTTACCAAACCCAGGGCCAGTACGCACAAGCCGAACCGCTTTATCAGCGCATACTGGCAATCTTGGAGAAAGCCCTGGGACCCGACCATCTTAACGTAGCTAAGAGCTTGAACGATCTCGCGACACTCTACCTCACCAAGGGCCAGTACGCACAAGCCGAATCGCTTCATCGACGCTCACTGGCAATTTTGGAGAAAGTCCTGGGGCCCGACCATCCTGATGTAGCTACGAGCTTGAACAATCTGGCGAACCTCTACCAAACCCAGGGCCAGTACGCACAAGCCGAACCGCTTTATCAGCGCGCACTGGCAATCCAGGAGAAATCTTTAGGCCCCAGTGATCTTGATGTAGCTAATAGCCTGAGCAATCTAGCGACACTTTACCAAACCCAGGGCCAGTACGCACAAGCCGAATCGTTTTTTCAGCGCGCACTGGCAATCTTGGAGAAAACCCTGGGGCCCGACCATTCTAAAGTAGCCCAAAGCCTGAATAGCCTAGCGGGACTTTACCACGCCCAGGGCCAGTACACACAAGCCGAATCGTTTTTTCAGCGCGCACTAGCAATCAAGGAGAAATCTTTAGGCTCCAACCATCCTGATGTGGCTTTGAGCCTGAACGATCTGGCGACACTTTACCAAACCCAGGGCCAGTACGCACAAGCCGAATCACTTTATCAGCGCGCACTGGCCATCTTGGATAAAGCCCTGGGGCCTGATCATCCTAATGTGGCTTCGAACCTGCAGAACTACGCTATTAGTTTGTGGATGCAAGGAGGACCCAGCAATATGAAACAAGCACTGGAATTGTTGCAGCGTTCCAATGGCATTCGTGAGCATCATCTTCGACTTTTTCTAGTACGTGGCTCCGAGCAAGATAAGCGCGATTATATGGTTACCATTGAGGGTGACTCTAGTATCATGACGACGTTCCACCAGGAGATCGGTCCTGCCAATTCACTTGCTGCACATCTGGCATTCACCACCTTACTGCAAAGAAAAGGACGCCTGCTGGATGCGATGAGTGGAGGTGTGGCAAGCCTGCGGCAGCACATGAACCCGGAGAATAAAGCACTGCTCGATCAACTGGCTGATATTAATGAGCAACGCGCGAGCTTATTCATGCAGGCACAGCAATCTAAACTTGCCACCGAGAACTACTTCAACCAGAAGGCTCAATTGGAAGCCCAGGCGCAGGGACTGGAGAAAAAAATCAGTGCGCGCAGCGCTGAGTTCCTCGCACAAAGCCAGCCCATTGCGCTGGAGCGAGTACAGCAGGCCATTCCCAAGGAAGCGGCCTTAGTCGAGTACTTGCGCTACCAGCCTTTTAATCCCAAAGCAAAAAGTGAGATAGAAAAACGGGCACCTGCCCGCTATATCGCCTATGTACTGCGATCACAAGGTGATCCGTTATCGGTAGATCTAGGTGATGCGGTGGCTATCGAGCAAATGGTTGCTGATTTTCGTGGAGTACTGGATGATACCCATAGCGGTTCAGTTACCGAAGCGGCACGTAAGCTGGATGCGCAGATTATGCAGCCGGTCCGAAAACTACTGGGTAAGGTACGAACGGTGCTGATCTCACCCGATGGTGCGCTTAATCTGATTCCGTTTGGCGCACTTAAGGATGAAGACAATCGTTATCTGGTCGAGCGTTTTGCATTGACTTATCTCAGCTCGGGTCGTGACTTATTGCGACTGGATACCCAAATCGCCAGCCGGCAACCGGTCACTCTGTTAGCCAATGTGGATTTTGGTGTGGTAGCTGACAAGCAGGAATCTATACAAGATAACCGTGGTGCAACAAACCGGCGCTCAAACGATTATCAAATGCAATTTCAGTCCCTGCCGGGCACTGCTGCAGAAGCGATAGCCATCGGTGAGATTTTGCCAACTGCTCGTATCTTAACTGGAAAAAAAGCCACTGAATCCGCTCTTAAGCAACTAGACCGACCACAGATTCTGCATATAGCCACCCATGGGTTTTTCTTGTCTGATTTATCGGAAACCGCAGTAAAAGGTCGTGGTGTTTCATTAATGGGCACCTCCCAACTCGACCTACCACAAGCCCACAACCCACTATTAACCGAGAACCCGTTATTGCGCTCAGGATTGGCCTTAGCCAATGCAAATCGATTGCAATCCGGTGATGATGATGGCGTACTGATGGCAATGGAAACCACCGGCCTTGATTTATGGGGCACCCAGCTTGTGGTGCTGTCAGCTTGTGAAACGGGTGTGGGTGAAGTGCGTAACGGGCAAGGCGTGTTTGGTTTGCGCCGTGCATTGGTGATTGCTGGTTCGGAGACTCAAGTGATGAGTTTGTGGAAAGTGGATGATCTAGCCACTAAGGATTTAATGGTGGATTACTACCAACGACTCCTTGCCAGTGAAGGCCGATCAGAAGCACTGCGTCTGGTGCAGCTTGCCATGCTGGCAAGTAATGATCGCAGCCACCCCTACTATTGGGCAAGCTTTATCGTTTCTGGTGATTGGTCGGGGCTGGATGAAAAAGTACTGCTAACAGGACAAAATTGAACAAATGTTAAGCTGATAGCAAGGAAATTACCTATGTTCAAAAATATCTCTCGGCGTATTTTTCTACAATTGCTTGCTAGCGGCGCGTTTACTGCCGCTTTACCCTGGACGCTACGTTCTGCTTTTGGACAGCCACTTAATTATGATCCGCTTGAAGTGGTCGATGAGGCGCTTGGTTATTCTGTATTTTATGACGAACACAAGGGAAATTTTGTTGTAGCCCGGCAAATCGTCGATCAGCTCGTTTACACTGCCCGGCAATCGGATAACTCAGCCGCACTCGCTGATGCGTTGACTGCTTTGGCCAAGGTGCAACTACTTCAAGGTGATGCAGCCGCTGCCATAACAACACTGATACAAGCGGAACCACTGGTTGCGGCTGACCCATTGCGGCAATTTCGGCTTCTTACCTTCTCACATGCCGCGCAGTTCTTGCGATCGCATACATTTCCAGATAACGCCGATGTCAATAGTCCAGCGGAACAGGAAGAAACCATTGAACATTATCTTAGCAAGTTAAATCCGCTGAACAACCAGGTCAATGATCCCAGCGTTATACTTGAGAATACCGTCGTTATTCATCAATTTGAAAATTTGCCACGCAAGCGTGGTTATATCATGTTGGTACCTTTCTATTCGACAGACCAACTTAGGCAAGGCGCTCACTGGATGATTGAGGGCGAGCTTGAGTATCGCAATAAGATTTTTACCGCTGGTGCCGGGATAAATTTAATAGCACATGCCGACCTGAATCTCGCAGAACTTTACCGGCTCAACCATCAAATGGAATTAGCGCATGAATATTTATCCAGTGCGAAAGCCCGTTATCAACAGTCCAGAGATCCAACTGGCCTTGCTGCCAGCTTTTTGATGGAAGGCGATTGGGCGGCAGCACCTTTTTCTAAACCGCAGGTTCTGGATGTCCACATTAAGTTAAGTATTACTTCAGTGGGCAGCAATCCCGACTGGACAGTCGAAGCGGGTGAACTGGATGCTACTAAACGTGACCTGAATCGGGCCAGGCAACTGTATCAAGAGTCCCAGCGTCTGTTTGAAAAAGCAGGAGCACAGCGTGGACGAGCTGCACTTGCGCTGCGCCACAGTTTCCTCGCAACAACGACTGGCAACTATCCACAGGCAATACAGAAAGCCCAGCAGGCAAAAAATACTTTTGCTGAGTACGGCGATCAATTAGGATTCTTCACCGCAACAGCGCATTATTTATTGGCCCGCATCGGAGACGGTGATTTGCTGGAAGATCGTGAAGCAGCTACTGCAATAGGTCACTGGGGAGCCACGACGGGGAGTTTCAGTCATGCGCTTGGCC
>JAJFJK010000023.1 GCA_021774075.1 Nitrosomonas sp.
ATTAGGTGGTCCAGATTTAGAAAACAGTTATTTGATTGCAGCAGAAAGAGGTAGATATAAAGAAGATGGAACCATAGAACAGAGATTAGAAACAAGAAAAGATGGCATTTCAAATACTCTTACAAGCGTAGAAAAAGATAATCGTGTTGTTGAAAATACAGCTCTAAATAAAGTGGCCATTAGACGACTAACACCAACCGAGTGTGAAAGGTTACAAGGTTTTCCCGACGGGTGGACAGAGGGAATAAGCAACACCCAACGATACAAAACACTAGGTAATGCAGTTACTGTGAGTGTCGTGAGGGATATATTCAATGCGATATGAAAAAGGTAACTTCATCACGGTCCCCAACAAAAGCGAGCTAAAGAAATTAGACGCACACTCGCAGGTCTTGTTTATGTGGTTATGTTCATTCACTGATGAAAAAGGTCAATGCTATCCAAGCGTCAATCGTTTGGCTGAATGTTGCGGGCTATCGCGCAAGACAATTATCGACCGTGTAAAGATTTTAATTGATAAAGGCTTCTTAACTAAAACCTACCGCTACAGCGACAAATCACAAAAAAGTAACCTCTATCAAATTCACCTACTACCCAGTGCAACAGATACACCCCCTAGTGCAACTGATGAAAAAAAGGTAGTGCAAGAGATGCCCTCCCCTAGTGTCCCAGATGCACACAGAACTAAAGATAATGAACTAAATATAAAAGAACGAAAGGATGCTTTTAAAAAATTCAAAGACTCCATAAGTTCACTGCAAATATTCAATAATTAAATGATACAATCGCGTCCTGTGCTGTCTTAGCTCAGTTGGTAGAGCAACGGTTTCGTAAATCGTAGGTCCGGAGTTCGATTCTCCGAGACAGCACCACATCCAAGAGACAAATCAGAGCAAACTATTTATAACCTATTGATTTTAAATAAATGCTCACTGTTTCGTAATCAGTAGGCCGGCAGTTCGATTCTGCCCAACAGCACCACTCAATATTTCTTTAATAAAATTCTTGTTTTAACTTAACGCCTAGACACACTGACTAAAAATCAATGAATACTTGAATTCGTAATTCATTGATTATTTAATATTCAGAATTCTGGTTCGGGGAGGAAATCAACCAAATATGACTTAACCCGGCAACTTGGCTTCTGCATGGTTTATGAAGCATTCAGGTTAATACAAATTTTTAATATACAGTTGGCAAAGTCCCGTTATGGGACTATAATTCCAGATATGAGAATCATCGCTATATCAACACTAAAAGCGTTCTGGGAAAATAACCCGAAGTTTTCAGATGCAATTGATCCGACCTTGGCTTGGTATCGATATGCACTGAAGGCAGACTGGGCTAACCCTAACGATGTGAAGCAGGATTTCCGGAATGCTAGTATCCTCAAAGATGGAAGAGCTGTGTTCAATATTGCCGGTAATAAATATCGACTAGTAGCATGGATTAATTATGCTTACAAGGTAATTTATATCCGCTTCATTGGCACCCATGCTCAATACGACAAAATAGATGCGCAAACTATTTAATGCCAGAGGTAAAAACCATGGACATCAAACCGATTAAAACTGATGCCGACTACCGGGCGGCTCTTAAAGAAACAGAAACACTCATGACGGCAAAACCAGATTCACCGGAAGGTGAAAAGCTGGATGTATTAGTCACACTCATTGAGGCATATGAAGCCAAACACTATCCACTCGACCTCCCAGACCCTATTGAGGCCATTAAATTTGAGATGGATCGATCAGGTCTAACCGTGAAAGATCTCGAACCTATGATTGGCAAAAGTAATCGTGTATATGAAATACTCAATCGTAAGCGGTCACTTACACTTAAAATGATCTGGAAACTCCACGACGGCCTTGGTATACCTGCCGAGTCATTGATAAAGCAACCTAGCACTCATGAGCTCACATCCAACTAAATGTTAGCTTACTTGGCCCATGAGTTACCAGGAGATTAATACCGATGATGCGCGTGAAATTACTGCAATTGATGGCCTTTATGCTTAATACAAAATCCTTAACAGGGTTTATGCTGCGAACTCTGTATCGACCCCATTTTAGTATCATTCCTGAGTCACACGAATAGAATAGGACCCTATTCCGATAGGTGAGTAGTGTCTCACCCGGGCGAAATACTCGCCAGCTACAAGCTGGCGGCGAATACGCGCATTTAAAGAAACTCCCCCATCATCATTCCTGTCAATTTCTGGTATCTGGCTGTTCGGGCCGTGCAAGGTCATAAAGGTATCAGTAGTTCCGCTCGTCTCAATAGAGTAGATATCTTCTGTCGTTATATCAAATCGGTATAGATCGCTTTCATTTGCCAAGGAAATACTCGCATTGATACTTGCGCCATTTACAATGAGTGCGGGGATGGGACTGGAGCTGGGGCCATCAGAGCGTACGCCAACCGCATAATTTCCTGTTGTGCTCGGACTATAAAGACGAATGCGCAAATAGTAAGTGCCTGCCGAAAGATTCCGCGTAATTTGTGAATTAAAATTTTCGCCTGCATCATCATCAGACGCTACTTCAATATTTGGATTATTGGGGCCAAAAAGTGTCATGAAAGTATCGGATGATCCGGTGGTGTACATGGTGTGAGAACCGAAAGATGGGATTTCGAACCGGAAAACATCAGCTTCTCCCGGTGTTCCGATGTCAGCCAGTGTTGGATTGGCTCCAACAATAATGAGTGGTATCTGTGGCTGAGGCTGAGGAGCGGCACCGTCATATACAATGCCCAAGACTGCACTATCTAACACATCGATAGGGCGCGATCCGATCTGTCCTGAAGGAGTATTGTTCATTGGATCGGTCAAGTTCTGTCCAAAAGGACCACCATTTGCTGGAAGGTAGCCTTGATTCGGAAAGCGCGTTTGCCATTCATGCCAGATCTTATCCACCATACAATGATGCATGAAAAACGCTGGATCATTCGGAGAGGTCATAGGTAGCATAGAACCACCGACCCAGACATGTCCACGATTGTGGAGGTTAGGGCCAATCCAACCTTCCAGTTGATTGCGGAAGCTTGGATGGCTGTTCATGTTCCATGGAGACATGTCATAAGGCGTGACGGACATGACTTGATCAATTTCAGCTTGCGTAGGCAAGGTAGGCAGCCCGTTTTGACCAAAAGCGCGCATGAGTGGACCCGCAGGTAATCCACTAGAATTGATGACTGTCCATTGACCAGCGCGGAATGGTCCGTTCCGAACAACTCCACCAGCATCCCCGTTTCCCCCGAGCAAGTCATCATTCCACATGGAGGCATTGGATTCTCCCGATGGCCAATTCCAGTAAGGTATCCCAAGATTTGGGTTCCCAGAGACACGTTGAAGTTCTAGCTCGAGATCAAAAATAAAACGGCGGTGCCAGGGCAGGAAGGCAGGACATCGATGAATTGCGCTCATAATCGCGTTTGCATGCCTGAGAACAAATTGGTCATAGATACCTTCTGCTTTTAAAGCTTGAATGGCGGTAACGAATTCTGCCCGTTCAGCAGCAGTCAGGGTATTTGCATCTTTTCTGATAGCCATGAGAATTTCCTCCTTCTCTCAGTCTGTTTGAATTATTCTTTTACAGTGGAAAATTCGACAGTATGTTGGGCGATTGCTCGAGCCAGTTCTAATAACGAATCATATTGGGTATAGGGCAGATATTTCGAAGAAAACTTATTTTTTCCCCTATCATGTTGGTAATCAACTTCCTTTCCATTAATTGACAGGTTGACATCATCTCTTATTTCAATATTGCAACCTTCAAAAGTTTCTTGATGATATGACATACTGTGAACTCCTTTATTGAACCATTAAAATTGATCTGTTCTTTGTATAGAAAAGAAATTTTACTGTGTAAATCGCTACAGCTTTTGACAAGTCCGTAAAGAGGTACCTCTTCTTAGCTGTGTTATTCGTTCACCGCACATTGCAGTTTTGCGGTAATGATATTTTTTGTATGGCGTCCACGCTCACGAATCACAGCAGACATGTCAATTAAATATCCATCCAGCCTATCGTAATTTAAATTTGCAAAGCCGAGTGTTCTCGGAAAATCTGATATCGTATCTTTTATTCCTGTTGTTTTTGTAGTCAGGAGTTCAAAGCTCAACGTTTCTTCAAAAATGGATGCCTCATATTCTCCCGATTTTGTTACATTCTCAACCATGAAGCAACCCTCATAGTAAGCCTTCAGTTTAAAACTACCCTTTTTCGAAATAACAAGCATTCCAGATTGAAGCGTTGGTATACCTGTGCAGCCATTCTTATTCGTATCCTGTGTCGTAATGTTGCAAGTCATGTTTTTGGAATCGAAAGGTTCATGTGACATTGCAACGGAATTTATCCCAACAAGAATCGTGATGCCCATGAGAATGGTAGCGAATGGTTTCATGGTACCTCTCCTTGAGAACGTGTCGTGAGAGTGCAATGATATATAAAAAAGAACGGCGGAACTTATCAACATGTCATAAATAGCAGTTCTCTCTTCACCTGAGCTCCTTTGCTCTCGATTACATACGCACTCACAGCAAGGTATTGCCAAGTTAACTTTCCGGGACGACCGAAACACTGTAATTGCAGACTTTAAGCTACTGTTACTTTTCCCCAAGACGCAAAAGCCCCTTGTCTCAAAACCCGATAATGACTGGCAGACACTAAATGACGACCAAGATTAAATAGATTGTACACGGCAGTATACACATCAAGGAATCGTTGAGCCTGATCTATCGATTTGAAACGACAGTATAGCCAAGTTAAATAAATTTGCATAAAAATTAATCAATACATAAATTCGTAAATCATTGATTATTTGGTATTCAGAATGCTGACTTGAGGCGGAAAAACAGCCCAGTTTGACTTAACTTGGCAATACCGCTTGAAGCCTTACCCACTGATATGAGGGCGAGATTTGTTTGGATCAGCCAACTGATTGAGAGGCATGGTTTACACAATGTGCGCGAGCCTTACATAAAGCATGTTGAAGATGTTTTATGGGAAATTCGTATGAAAGGCAAAGATAGAGTTTCTCGTGCTTTGTATGTAACAGTCAAGCCCAAGCGAGTTGTCGTGGTGCGTGTCTTTGTAAAGAAAACACAAAAACGCCCCGCAGAGAAATAAAGCTAGCCCTAAAACGAGCACAGGAGATTGAGCAATGACTAAAGTAAATGAACTCCACAAGAAGTGGCTTAATGACTCAAGTTACAAAGTTGATTTTGAAGCAATAACTGAGTAATTTGAAATTGCGTCTGCAATTATTGAGGCCCGTAATCTGGCAGGATTGACACAATCTGAGTTAGCTAAGCGGTTAAAAGCCAAACAATCACTTGTTGCACGCCTTGAGAGTGGAGCAGACAACACAACGATAAAAACGCTACAACGTATTGCAGAAGCCACTGGCACACACCTCAAGATCTCTTTTGAACAACCCGGCACCTAAATCAAAATCATTGTGTGTTAAACAGCACCTAAAAGTTACCGCTTTCAGTTGACGACCAAACCGTTCACCAGTATATTCAGGTCTAGTGAAAAAGGGCGTTTACTTTTCCCGCATACACTCGTTCTACCGCCAACCTTGAGACCTTGGTATAACCCTCGACTGAGCTAAGCACTATCCCGAGGTTATGCACCGGCTTGTCATAGACAATGATTATCATTGTGGTGTGAATAGCCAACTGACGGTTTACATGAATAGAAAACTACAGATTGTTTCGGGAAAAGGTGGTGTTGGTAAGAGCATGGTCGCTGCCGCGTTAGCCCAAAAGCAAGCTGCACAAGGTTACAACACCCTCCTCGTCAGTTTCGGTCAAGTACAGTTCAAACACCCTGTCTACAACAAAGAACTAAGCTATGAGCCACAATGCATCAAGGAGAACCTTCATCTCGCCCAAGTGGATGCGCGCCTTGTGCTCAAAGAATACATACGGCGCAAGATGGTGCTGTCATTCTTGTATCAACCGGTGTTCGACAACGCCGCCGTCATCAAACTCCTAGATGCATTGCCACTCTTCAATGAGTTACTGAGTCTGGGTAAGCTGTGCGATCTGGTCGGCGAGAAATCCCCGTTCGAGAGAGTCGTTTTTGATGCGCCTGCTACCGGGCACGTAAAAATTCTTTTCAACGTCCCGGAAGTGGCAAGTAAAACCCTCGTAGCTGGTCCGATCTACAGCAACGCCCTTAAAATTCTGGACATGCTGCGTAATATACAAACAACCGAGCTCGTCATCGTTACCCTGGCTGAAGAGGCGCCAACAAGAGAAGCTTACGAGCTTTTCCTGTTCGCCAAAGAAACAGCTCAGGTTGCGTGCGATCGGCTGATCGTCAATCGCTTCACACCAGCGAGATTTACTGACCAAGAGCTGCAAAACCTTGAGCAGTGGGCTCGCGCTGATCAGGCAGCCGCACCGTTTTATGATGCAGCACGCTATGAGACGTCCATTGCACGAAGCCAGGCAACGCAACTCGAGTGGTTATGTTCAAAGCAGCTACCTGTCATGACGCTGCCCGAAATTACGACTGAATCCGACGATCGCCAGGAACTCGTGTACGAACTTGTTCAACACCTCGATTTAGCCCATGAGTGAACTGCATATAAATAATGTGTTGACCGACAACTACATAGTTCTATGTGGCGGCACGGGTGGTGTAGGCAAAACCACAACTGCAGCGGCCTTAGGCATCATCGGCGCAGGCCTGGGTCGCTAGACGTTGGTACTGACAATCGACCCTGCCCGGCGATTGGCTGCCGCCCTGGGTCTAGACTCTTTGAGCGCACATCCGCAACAAATTGACGAGGTTCCAGGCCTGTATGCCATGATGCTTGACCCAGGAAGCACGTTCGATG
>JAJFJK010000221.1 GCA_021774075.1 Nitrosomonas sp.
TGGCCGATTCGTGTCATTCGTGAGGATAATTCCCGAGTATTTTAGTCAGTTGACCGGAACCGGCCCAGACTGTGTAAAACTCTTTGTTAAAATTTCTTGTGGTAAGCACGGCCTCGATTTATTACTTTTTTGCTTGAAAAGTGGAAAATACAAACAGATATTTGAGCTACTTTATAACAAGCTGTGGGAATTAATTTTATTTCGGCCCGGATTTTCGAGTTTTCACACAGTCTGGGCCCATAGCGGAAGTTCATCGTGTTGATACTTCAGAGCTAAATATGACGAAAAAAACGGCTACGTCCACTTTTCTGTGTTACGGATTAATTACAAAGGTAACAGAGTCTTGAAAGGTTGCATCGAAAATGTTATCAAGATTATCATCGACTGCAAAAGTAACGGTATAGACACCCAATGGCCAGCCAGCAGTAAAACTTTCCAGAATAGAAAAAGTCGTCAAGTTAACCAAAGGCCCACCAAATGCGCGGATAGGCGAATCTGAAGGCCTGAATTGCAATTCATTATCCAGCCAGAACTCACCCGCTGGGGTAATCGCCTTTACCCAATAGTCTGCTTGTTTTCCGGCATTCACGCCAGGGTCCAGCTTAACAACCAGCGATAAACCCTCACCCTGATTAAGCGTTGTCGTATCCGTCGCATTGTTCGCTAAAACGGCAACAGTTGGCAGCAGTGGTGTTTCAATCGCATTAAAAAACCATAAGAAATTCGTATTTAATGAAATATGGCCTTTAGTGATCGTAATATGGCTTTGTCCCTGCCCGATAAAACTCCCGGTAATTTGACAAGAAGCAAAAGTGGCCGAGTCATCAAAATCAAATACAATATCTGCCGCAGCTGTCAGCCCGTCATAGCGTAGTGTCATGGTATAATCATCAGCAGTGCCTGCCAACCTATCCAGCCCACTCATACCCAGACGCAATGTTGCCACATCATCCGCTGCTAATGTACGTCTGGCCTCACCGGATAGTATGCCTTGCTGCATCACCGCCTCTGTATGCTCAACATTCAACAGCGCGGATACATCACGATCACCATTAGTGGCAAACGAATCACCCGGCGGAAGATCATCAAGATTCTGGCTATACGTTGTTATATCAACGATATCCGCAATCACAAAAGGATTATTATTCGCCATATTGAACCAGTGCAGATTAACATCATCCCCACGCCTATCATCACTGGAACCAATCACACCATCCTCGCCACGATTGAGATCAAACTGATTGTCGGCGCCTCTGGTGGAATTTGTGAAATTTTTATCACGCCCCGACAAGCCAGATTCAGAAGCCAGATTCGGATGTGCAAGACCAATACAATGGCCCAATTCATGCAAAGCTACCGATTCAAAATCAAACTGATCACGTGGAACATTATTACTTGTGGTTGTTACATTGCCTATGGTTGGAATCAGCGCATTCCAGGCATTAATTGCGTTCTGAACGGGAATTTCCATTACATCAGCGTGCGGAGAAAAAGGTGAAATACCAACCGTGATAACCAGGTCAGCACCAACCCCGGTATAACCCGTTGGGTGTGTAATCGTATCAATGCCATGTATATCATCAGCAAACTCAAATACACCCGCTTGCAGCGGATAAATAAACAGGCATAATGCTGACATCAAAACAACACACTTGAAACCGGTATATTTCATTAAAAATCGATTAAAAAACAATCCTATTCGCATAATCTTAAAACCAGAGTTGAATACGCAATTAATCAATTCGTGTTAGATTCGATTGTGTCGTCACAGACAGCAACAGCGTTTGAAATGTTTTCAACGACTGCAGCATATCGTTTTGTGGAAACTGTTTTGTATCCCAATTTAAACCAGTCCAGACAATCCTTTTAAACTCATTCCTATCACCATTTCCAAACCCAATCGATTGATAGCGGTTTGGAAATATCTCAAGGCGTATCTCTGTTGTATCCGAAACACTTGAGAGCGTTAATAATGATTGTTTCTGGATCTTCCTCTCCAGCAATATCTCATTACGCACCTGTTCTGCATTAAATGCCAAAACATTGCTGTCCGTCAGTAAGTCCCAAATGCGCTGCAGTGCGGCATCATTAAGGTACGCATCATAGTTTCCGGCCTGTTGCATATATTTTGGATAAAAAACATGGGTATATCCATTCTGATAAATGCGTATCGAAACACTCCCGTCAGCTCCACCCGACAAATTTGGCAGCTCCTGATAGTGTAGTAAAAGCTCATCCGGGCTATGCAGACCATCTTGATCAGCGACAGCAGGATTCACCACATTTTGCACTACAGAAAATAATCCAGCGTAGAAAACAAATGCCAACGCTACAAATCTAATAGTCAATTGATCCCATGACATATCTTTCTCCGAGATTAATCGTTTAATATCCATTAATCAGTCAATTGGACAGAATTATAATGAATAACCAAGTCACATATTTCAACCAGCAACGGGACATTAAACTGTTAATTTACTTAATTGAATATAGGGCACTTCTAAAAATCCAGATTTCATCCCAACTGCTGTGTTACAGAAAATATTTATTGCTTACATATCAAACATATGCTGCACTGCAAATTTTTTTTCTGCGCCTTGCATTTGGGCGAACTCTGAATTTTTAGAAGCACCCTATGCAAAATATGGCGTAAACACACTAGAATCCTAGCAACCTATCGATTAATTCTAAAACAAATCGCTTAGCGTCTGATAAAACTCAAAAATTTGAAGGAAAAATATGGTAGTGTAATAATAATTAAGAACTTTCTAAGGAGTTGTCATGCATAAAATACAACGCCAGCTTCATGTCGACCATCATCATATAACACGTTTATTGAATTGTTTAAGCAAAGAGATTGACTGTTATGATTTTAATAGCAAGCGTGCTGCTGATTTAGCCGTTATTCTCAGTGCATTAGACTATATTGACAGTTACCCTGATAAGTGGCACCACCCATCCGAAGACGTCATTTTTGACCATCTGTTGGAAAAAGATGTTAAAGAAAGCCGCCTCATTGAGCAACTCAAAAACGAACATAAAGAAATCGTCATAGAAACAGATAAACTTAGTGAACTATTTGATATGGTTGCCAACGACTGTATTGTAACCGCTGATGAATTGTTGGGTGGCGCACGTCATTTTATTACACTCCAACGTAAGCACCTTGAGAAAGAAAATGAGTTTGTTTACCCGCTAATGGATACACTCATTACTGGCGAAGAGTGGAAAGTAATTGAGTCTAAAGTGAAGATTCAAGATGACCCACTTTTCAAAAAGCCATCCAAAAAAGATTTTGAATACCTGTATCAATATATTGTTGATCTGGAGAATGAGCACTAATCAATATTGTTCAGGGCATTTCTAAAAATCCAGATTTCATCCCAACTGCTGTGTTACAGAAAAAATTTATTGCTTACATATCAAACATATGCCGAACTACAAAATTTTTTCTGCGACTTGCATTTGGGCGAACTCTGAATTTTTAGAAGCACCCTTAAATATCCGGCAACTAAAATTACTCGCCATTCCCATTATTATCTATGGCTCTTACACGAGACAATAGTTGTATCACACCAGTATTATTATCAAGCTCCAGGCCAATTGCATTTATCGTGGTGTTTAAGCGTGATATTCTTACAGATCGATCGGTTTTGACCAGGTTCTGATCTGGAATTAAATGCAGATAATCTGTCATCATCGTAAGCAAATCATCATCATCATCTTTCCCTCTCTTCACCGTGACATCACCAGTTAAATAAATGTCCTCACCATGACCGGCTAATTTTGCCTGATCGGCATGCACACGTATCAAAGGAGTGCTTGGTTCCATATTAATAAAACGCGTTTGTTCCAATCGGGTAATGTCTTCGTTTATATAATGCGTCATTTTTTCGGCAAAGAACGCCCGATGAATGTCATGTTCATGATCCTTACGAATACCCGAAATATTCTTTACGATATAATCCGGACTGTGATCGAACGCATCATCTGCTGTTAGCGCTTGTGGATGCGTGACCTGATCTAACCAATAAGTTAATAAAATCAGACCAACAAAAACTATCAGTGGAAAACTTAAATGTAGGCGTTTAAACATTATAAAATTATACCAGAAGCTATTTTTAGAGGTACCCATAACGCAAAAACTTGCACTGAGAGACACAAAAAACGCCTGTAACCATATTAACATTTCACTAAATTTTAAACCCTATAGTTGAATCGCTGTCCTAGTACTTCTTCAACTGTGAACACTGTATCCGAAAATATCAAGTTGAAGGAGTACTAGTATGCTAATGTGCAACTTTGATAAATCACCATAAGATAATAACTGTAATGCATGCAGAAGTAGAAACCCTTGAATTTGAAGAATTCGATCAATTACAGGATGAAACCTGTGCTCAACGTATTGTTTCAGCAAAAAACATTTTAGGAAAACGCGTCGTCATTCTGGCGCACCATTATCAGCGTGCAGATGTTTATCAACATGCTGACCTGACTGGTGATTCCTTAAAACTTTCATATCTTGCAGCGCAAACTGATGCGGATTTTCTGGTCTTTTGTGGCGTGCATTTTATGGCAGAAGTTGCAGATATTCTTTCCAGTTCTTCCCAAATTGCTATTTTACCGGATTTGTCTGCAGGCTGTTCCATGGCTGACATGGCCAATCTTGCCAAAGTGGAACGCGCCTGGCGTGAACTGGCTGAAATCCTGGAACCTGATGAAACCATAACACCTGTCACGTATATTAACTCTGCAGCTGATCTCAAGGCATTCTGTGGAGAACATGGCGGCATAGTCTGCACATCAAGTAATGCGGGCAAGATTCTAGAATGGTCTTTTGCGCAACGGGAAAAGGTTTTGTTCTTCCCTGATCAACACCTTGGTCGTTGGAGCGGGCATCAATTTGGACTCTCACCGGAAGAAATGCCGGTGTGGGATTTTGATGAACCCATGGGCGGCTTAACACCAGAACAAATAAAGAAAGCCAAAATTTTGCTATGGAAAGGCTATTGTTCTGTGCATCAAATGTTTCAACCACAACATATCCAGCGTTTTCGCAAGCAGTACCCGGACGGCATTGTAATTTCCCATCCGGAATGTAATTTTGCCGTATGCGAAGCTTCTGATTATGTCGGATCCACCGAATATATTATTAATACCATTGCAAATGCTAAAGCTAATACACGTTGGCTGGTGGGCACTGAGTTAAACCTGGTCAGCCGAATCACTGAGGAATTCAAACCACAGGGTAAAATTGTACAATTTATGTCTCCCATGGTTTGCATGTGCTCAACGATGGCGCGGATAGATCCACAACATCTCGCTTGGTCTCTGGAGAACCTTGTGCATGGCAACGTCGTTAATCAGATTAAAGTTCCGCAAGATGAAGCTAAACTTGCCAAACTTGCTCTAAACAGAATGCTGACAGTATCTTAAGGTTAATTCTTCAACTATAAGAATAATAAAACTTATCTTCTACCGTGAAAATGCATAATTATTAACGAATCTATAAATCAATAAAAACCACATGCATAATGCATCCAACCTTAAGATCTTGATCCTTGATGATGATCACTTCATGCTCAGGCTTTTGACACACATGTTAACCAATCAAGGATTTACATCCGTCAGTTCTTGTGACAATGGTGCAGATGCGCTCAAAAAAATCGATGTTGCCGATACTTGTCCCGATTTAATTCTGCTTGACCTGAATATGCCCGATATGGATGGCATTGAGTTTGTTCGCTATTTGGTCGACCGGTACTATACCGGCAGCCTTATTTTGGTCAGCGGCGAAGATGAACGTATGTTACAGACCGCTGAAAAACTGGTCCATGCGCACAAAATACCCATGCTTGGGTATCTGCATAAACCGGTTAGCCCGGAAAAATTATTTGCATTAATTGAAAACTGGACGCCCCCTGCTTCAAAAAAGCCAAAATCCCTTGCAAAAAAAGTTTATGCTGCGGAAGAAATACAGGCAGCCATTTCCAATCATGAATTAGTCAACTATTATCAGCCAAAAGTTTCGGTTGCAACGGGTGAAATAATCAGTGTTGAAACATTAGTACGCTGGCATCATCCGACAGATGGTTTAATTCTGCCTGATCAGTTTATCGGCATTGCAGAACAAAACGGTCTGATTAGAGACTTGACTTGTCAGGTTCTGATTAACGCATTGGCTCAGGCCAAGAAATGGCAGCAAAGTGGGCAGGAACTGCGCATGGCGATTAATGTTTCGATGGATAATCTAGCATCCTTGGATTTCCAGGATCTTGTGGTTAATCTGGTCAAAGAAAATAATTTGTCACCCCAAAAAATCATTCTCGAAGTAACTGAGAGTCAGTTAATGGGCGCTGATAAGCGAATTCCTCTCGAAATACTGACGCGCCTGCGCCTCAAAAGATTTCATTTATCTATTGATGACTTTGGTACCGGACATTCGTCCATGACACAGTTACGCGATATCCCCTTTGATGAGCTTAAGATAGACCAGAGTTTTGTTCATCGCGCCTGGACTGATGAGACTTTACGGGCAATGTATGACGCCAGTTTATCTATGGCAAAACAATTAGATATGGATGTGGTAGCGGAAGGTGTTGAAGATCTGAATGACTGGGAACTCTTACGCCAAACAGGTTGTGATATGGCACAAGGAAATTTTATTTCGCCGCCAATTCAAGCGGTTGATTTTCCACGCTGGACAAAAGAATGGCAAAACAGGGTGCGCAGTGGACTATTAGAGAATCACGATCCGGCATAGCTTTATTGCCAGTAAGGTTTCAATGGTCTCAAGCATCTTTCTCATACAAAGCGTCGATATAATTTTCAACCGTAATTAGTTCCGCATCAAAACGAGGTAATAGTTCTGCCAGCGCATTCGCATCATTCTTTTTGCCCGCTTGCTCCATTTCTGCACACAGTTCACCCAATGTCAACGCGCCAACCGAACGTGCCGATGACTTGAGCTTGTGTGCCAATTTGCCAACTGTGACAAATTGTTCTGCCTGATAAGCTGTATGCAGGTCTGTAGCGATCTTGGCCGCACTGGCACAGAAATCCAACAACATTTCTTTAATCGTTGCCGGATTATTGCCTACAAATCCCTCAAGAATATGCACATTAACCGGTTCCAAAACAGTTTCGGTTTCGGTTTCGGTTTTGATTCCACCTTCAGTATCAGATGTAGGTATAGCCTGTGCCTTTGATGGTATTGGCGTCTGCGCAGCAGGTTTGTCAGTTGCCAAATATTTTTCTATGGTTAACTGCAAATCTTCAAGCTGTACCGGCTTGCTCAGATAATCATCCATACCAGCGCTCAGACAATGATCTTTCTCACCTTTAAGCGCGTTGGCTGTCAATGCGACAATTGGAATATGCTGTTTGCCTGTTTCGTTAGTGCGAATAGCTGTCGTTAGTTCAAAACCATCCATCTCAGGCATATGCAAGTCTGTCAGCAACAATGCATAATCACCACTCTGCCAGCGCTTTAACGCTTCACGCCCATCGTTTGCAATATCTCCAGCATAACCGAGTAAGTTAAGTTGCTGTCTAATCACTTTCTGGTTGATATCGTTATCTTCAGCGACCAAAATGAGTTTGCCTTGTTGCAAAGCTTCTTCGCGTGAAATATGCACGGGCTCAGATGTGAGTAAATCTGTGAGTGGCGCCGTTCCCTCGCTGACATCTATTCTTCCTGCCGCTACTGCCATTGCACGCAATAAAGATTGGCGATACATCACATCCCCATCCAGCGTAATGATGTCGACATCTTCCATACGTGCTTGTCGGCGACGACCCCGTTTGATAATAACAAAGTGCGGTTCAACTTTGGATTGCTGTGTATCTGATTCGATATCAGATGCGTTTCTTAAAGCTTGCTGTATGGCATGAGACCGTTCTGCAAATGCTGTCCGCAATTCCTCAATAGGCGCCGTTTCATTCGCAACATCAATAACAACCAGCCATAAGCCCGGCGTAAGCTGCTTAATACGTTGATGGGCCGCAGCCAGATCAATGACTTGTTCGATCATTGCACCAGCACTTTTCAAGTAAACGGTTAGATCATTACTCAGGCCATCATCCCCCCCCATTATCAAACAAGACAAGCCGGTTAGATCATTGATTTTACTATTATCGCTGACTAAACCTGCCGGCAAGGGTTTAAAAGGCATCTGTATGCTAAAAGTAGAACCTTCCTGAAGTTCACTTTGCACTGTTATTTCCGCACCCATTAATTTAGCCAGATGGTGAGAAATAGCCAAACCAAGTCCGGTTCCGCCGAAACGTCGTGTAGTTGAAGGATCGCCTTGTGAAAAGGATTTAAAAACTTTTTCCTGCGTCTCTTTATCCATCCCGATGCCATTATCAGTTACCTGAAATGTAACCACCACTTGGTCAGGATCGGATTTAGTCAGTAATACCCTCACTAATACCTTGCCCCATTTACTTTGCTTACTGGAGAATTTGATCGCGTTATTAATAATATTGACCAGCACTTGGCGCAGACGCAGCGGATCGCCCAAAACATTTTCTGGAATTGCCGGATCAATAAACAAGGTGAGTTCCACCTCTTTACTGAGCGCCAAATGTGCCAACATGCCACAGGCCTTTTCAACCACACTGGCCAGTGGCATGGGAATTTCTTCTATTTCCAGTTTACCCGCTTCAATTTTAGAAAAATCAAGAATATCTTCAATAATAGCCAGTAAAGCATAAGCTGAATCACGGATAAGATTAGCCATTTCCATTTGATAACCACTCAAACTGGTTTGTCTCATGACATCTGTCATGCCAATCACACCATTCATAGGTGTGCGAATCTCGTGACTCATGGCGGCAAGAAAAGCAGACTTGGCCTTGTTTGCCTGCTCGGCTTCATTTCTTGCTTGCATTAAGTCCCCCATCATGCGCACATGCTCACGGATATCACGCATCACACCGGTAAAATGCCGTTCTTCACCCACAAAATACTCGCTGACAGCAAGATATACCGGAATAAGCTCACCGTTCTTGTGCACGGCCTCCACTTCACGACCAAGGCCAATCCCGTGTGTCCCGTTAATATAAGAACGCCCAACATATTGCTGACCATGCCCGGTCTCGCAATACCTTTCCATATAAAAATCATGCTGAGATCGGTCAGGTTCGGGTACCAATATAGCAACATTTTGTCCAATTATTTCTTCCCGGGTATAACCAAACAGTCTCTCCATCACAGGGTTGGCGGAAAGAATAACGCCAATCCGATCAGTTGTGACCACGCAGTCAACCATATGCTCGACCACGGCGCGCGTTTCTTCTTCCTTGATAGCCAACGCTGCGTTAGCGCGTTCCAATTCATTGGTGCGTGCAGCAACTCTGTCTTCCAGCTCTTGATTGAGTTGTCGCAGTTTTTTCTCGGCGTTTTCACGCTCTTGATTACTCGCATCCAGTCGTTCCGCTGTACTGTTAAACGTTTGCGCCAATTGACCAATTTCATCCCAACCCACTACTGGCACGCGCCGATGCAGATTGCCGGTAGCCATATCCTGCGTACTGAAATTAAGATTTTTTAGAGGCATAACGACGCGACGATTAAACAGGTAAGCACCAAAAAACACACCAATTAATGTGAGTCCCAGGATAATCAGACCGGATTGACGCACTTGATTAACATTGGCAAAAGCTTCTTCCACATCTTTCTTTACAACGATTCCCCATTTCATGCGTGGAAAGTAACGCCAAACCGCAACCACACCCTTTTCAAGATGGTCCAGCGTAATAGCGCCACCGGATTCACCTGACAATGAATTTTCCAGTGCGATTGAGTAAGGCGTATTAAGCTGAATTTTGCGTTTTAATGCCGCATCTGGATCATTGTTTAATGGCGCCATAATTAAAGCGGTTTGATCACCTTCAAGCCGCGCCACCACGGTTTCACCTGTCTCACCTAATCCAACGTTGTTGGACAAAACCTCAAACACATGTTCGCTATATATTTGCAGCGCTAAGACGCCAACAATTTCTTCTTTGATGATTATTGGGTAGGCAATAAACGCTGCAATTGCACCATGAGATGGCTCATAAAACTCAAAATCCGATATGGCGCTTTCAAAATTGTTGAGTGCATGACGCGTTACCATACCAAGGCCGGTGTCTTTGTATGGCCCCGTAATCAGGCTGGTGGCGAAATCGGACTCATGGCTTTGGGTATAAACGATATCGCCTTTGACAGAAATCAAGAATAGATCGTAGTAACTGGCATCTTTGACAAAGCGCTTGAAATGATCACGGTATTTTGCATCCAGTTGAAGATAGGCTTCTGAATCGACACCTTGTTCGAAAACTGTCGGAAACTCAAGCATCGCGTCACGCGTCGCAATGGCGTCATGCAACAAACCGGCATCCAGCAGGCGTTCGTTTAAATAAGTGTCAATTTGCTCAACTTTTTTATCAGCAATTGCTGACAAATTCTGAATAGCCGTCTTTCTAATTTGATTTTCAAAAGTATGTAAAAAGCTGTTGCCTATCATTACGATTGGCAGCAAGGAAACCAGTGTAAACCAGACAGCAAAACGCTGCGTAAGTGAAGTAAATTTCAACAGCCTCTCCATGTTCCCCATAAAATCTGATCATGCCGCTTGGCATAAGAGATAAAACTTACAATATCAGTAAATATCTAGTTGTAGGAGTACCAGTGTACCAACAACTTTATATTGATAGGTTCAGAATCGACCAGATGATCCAAGACAAGGCGTGGTCTGCGGGGAATGGTCAGCCCTTTTCAAAGACCGCAACGCAGAATTGGATCATCTGGTCCGATTCCCTTTGGGCGAGCCGGGAAGTACTCGTCCGCTGTGTTACGTCTCTTGGAAAGGGCCAGCCATTACCGGCGAAACGTGCCTTACGGTCAACCATTTCTCGATTCGCTGAACCCATCAATATTAAGTAGTCGGAGTACTAGAATAGCAAATAAGTTACAATATTTATTAACATATTTTGGAGTTAGTGTGATATTCCGGATTTCTCACACATTAAAATCTACCCTTATTTTAAGCCAGATTATATGGCTGACAGGGTGTATCAATCTGCCATACTACGCACAAGCGGTGAATGGTCATGTGGATGTTCTGCGCCGATCTCAACCCATAAGCACAATTATTACTGCCCCCGATGTTGACCAAAAATTAAAGCACACCCTCTCCAGAGTTGTTTTGTTACGGGAATTTGCCAGTCGTGAGCTCAAGTTACCGGATAACAAAAGTTATACAAGCTATGCCGACTTGCAACGCCCATATGTGGTGTGGAATGTTTTCGCTTCCCCGGAGCTTTCTCTTGAGCTTAAACAATGGTGTTTTATCAAAGCGGGTTGCGTCAACTACCGTGGCTTTTTCTCTAAAACTAAGGCAGAGCGTTACGCGCAAACACTTAAAAACAAAGGTTATGATGTCTTTGTCGGCGGCATTCGCGCCTACTCTACTTTAGGCTGGTTCAATGACCCGGTGCTCAATACCTTTCTTGGTTATTCTGAAATTGAACTGGCTGGATTAATCTTTCATGAACTGGCTCATCAGGTTGTTTATGTGCCGGGCGATAGTGTTTTCAACGAATCTTTCGCCACAGTAGTTGAACATGAAGGCATTAGGCGCTGGATAGCAAGCAACGGTTCAACCGCAGATCAGGCGGCCTTTAACGCACGACAAGAAAGAAGAAGCGTTTTCACAGCACTGGTACTTAAGCATCGCAAGCGACTGCAAAAACTGTTTGCTGCAGATATCAGCGATGCAGAGAAACGTATAGTAAAAGCACAAATTTTTGATGATTTACGTGCGGAATTTGCCCAACTAAAAGCTACCAACGCTGAATTCAGCAGCTACGATCAATGGTTTGCACAAGTACTAAACAACGCACGACTAGCAACAATTTCCATCTACACACAATTGCTACCCGCATTTCAATCACTACTCACGCAACATAACAGAGACATGAACCCATTCTTCGAAATGGTCAAGGAAATAAGCAAATTACCCAAGGAAGACCGCACCTTCGTACTGCAAATGGCTATTGAGCACGGGGCTGACACGCAATTTGTATCGGATACCGGGACGCCGTCAACCTTGTTTTGATGATTGCCAGAAGCACTAGTACTCCTTCAATTTGATATTTTAGGGTACAGTAGGTATCAGTTGGAGTGTTTTTTCAGGTGGGCCGGGTAGGAATGGCGTGGGGTTTTCGGTTATCCAGTTGATATGTCCGCTACCATAGTATGGGGACAGCGGGTGTCCACTTTGGCCGCCGGGCATATCAAAGATTCCTTCTTCTTCTTTACCTGGGGCAACTACTGAGCGTTGAGACGCGCCAAAATCCGGTGATTGAACACGCGGCATATTGCTGTCCCCGGGGAGCGGGTCGGGCGGCATATCGAGCCAGTTTGCGATGAAGCCTGGCACGTGCTGACTGAGTGGGTGTTTGATACTGGCACGATTCTTTTCACCCCATTTGCGTGCGGTCATTCCACCGGGTTGACTGTGTAATTGTTCTGCAATTTGTATGGCACCGAACAATAGTAATTCGTCCCAATTTTTAAAATTTGGCGGAAGCAGGTGTTGTGGGCGTTGTTCAATTATTTTCCATACAGCATGTTCGGCCTGGTTTAATCTTGGTAGTTCGAAATCCGAGTGAACACGCCGAACCTCTGCAGCAAAGCCGTCTAAAACTGTTTTGATTACTTCATAACGGTAGTTACGAACAACCCGATAGGCGACTGAGTCTGCTGAAGCTTGTCCATTCCAATCGTCAAGTGATTGCTTTAAAGCCACAACCAATGGTGTATCTTGTGCCTGGTTTAGATTGGATTCAAGCAAGTCATGCCAACGGGTTAAGAATATTGCACGGTGGTCAAGCTGAATAGCGTATAGATCTTGTGCTGTAAATTGTTCACGCTCCAACAAATTGTCTCGTATTTGCCCTGCCCTTGCACCAAGATCATAGCCACCATCTCCCAGTGCATTAAGCATTACACTGTCAACAGTGCGTGCATTTGCCGTCCATAAACGTTGAGAAACGGGTTTGTTAATTAGCGGATAATCTGCGGGATCCAACCAACCGTCCCACCCTATGTTTGGATTGGACCAATCGGCTGGCAGTTGTGGGTCGTAATCGCCAACGCGTTTCGGTATTCTTCCAGCAATTGTCCAACTGATATTACCTGCATGATCACCAACGACGAAATTTTGAGCTGGTATCCCGGCTTGCTGTACGATTTTAACGGCATCATCGGCTGTTTTGGCATTCTCCAATTTGACAAAATTTAAATTGATTGCGTCAGGCTGTAGTGCAGTCCAGTTTAAGGCAAGCAGCGTTTTATCATGATCCGCAGCGATAATGGGGCCCCACTCTGTTTCACGCACGATAAGTGTTTCATCCGGTGCGTTATGTACTTTTATGATTTCATTTGATGTTTTAATCGATTGCCAGCCAGATGCAGCGAGATAACGGTTTTCATCGTCAGGATCCAATGTAAGACGCACCCAATCAGCAAAATCGCCATAGCTATTGGTAAAACTCCAGGCAATGTTGCGATTGGAGCCAATGATGATAACCGGTACACCGGGAAGGCTGACGCCAGTAATATCATTTAAGGAACCAGCAGATGACGGATAAATAAAACGCGTACGAAACCATAAACCTGGCACACGTAATGTCATATGCATATCATTCGCCACCAGCGCAGGGCCATCAGCTAAAACACCAGCAACAGCAAAATTATTACTACCAGGCATAGTCTCTGGATAAGCAGTGCCATTTTTAAATAAGCTCGCATCTAATGTATGTATATTTATGTCTTCGGCGGATGGTAGTGACGGCCAATCAAACGGCATGCCAATAAGCGGCGCATCCCATGAGCCACCACTTGTATTAAGAAATGAATATACGCTGGCAGGTAGCGCAGCGTGCATGACTGATAACCCAAGCTCCCGGTAGATACTTAATTCATTTAAAATTTTAAACATGGCAAGAACAACTAATAAACTGTCTTCACTTTGCCATGCTGCAGGCTTGGTTTGAGTCAACAGATATGGATACGGGCGAACTGACAGTGCATCTAGGCCTTGATTGACACCATCGCTATAAACATCGAGTAGCCGTTGTTGCGCTACCGGTAGTTGCTGCATGATGGCTGAGGCACGTTTACGCATGCGCAATTGACGCGCGTCAAGATCGCTTGCTAATGCAGCTGTGCCAAATAACTCAGCCAATTCTCCGGCCGCTTGCCGTCTCATAAGATCCATTTCAAAAAAACGCTCTTGAGCATGAACATAACCCAATGCTCTGGCGATATCCAAGCGGTTTTGTCCATTAATTGTTGCAGTTCCGAGACCATCCCGTTCAATAGTTACCGGTGCATGTAGTCCATGTACATCCACCTTCCCTTCATATTGCGGCAAACTGCCGCGCAGCAGTGTCCAGCCAACAACAATCGCTAACAGTAATGCAAATACTATTGCAATTAGAAGATAACGCGCGAAACGAAAATTACTTGCCATACATAAATAGAGTTTAATGAGAACAGGTCTTATATACTAACATAACCATATGATTATATGAAACTAATAATTACATACTGAAGAGTGAGCAACTAAATAACGGGACGAAACCTTGTTTGTTCCCAATATTGAATAAGCAGCTAATCAATGATAATTCGTTTGTGAAAAACGGAGCGATGCATGTCTGAAGATAGCGATCTAGAAAAAAATGAAGAAGCGACGCCCAAACGCCGAGAAAAGGCGAGGGAAGATGGGCAAGTTGCGCGTTCTCAGGAGCTAACCACTTTTACCTTACTGATGGCTGCTGCTGCAGGCATATTATTCATGGGTGGCACGCTGATGGAGAAGCTATCAAGCATCATGAGTAGTGGCCTGCAGATAGATCGAAAATTAGTCTTTCAGACCGATTTGATGCTCAACCGTTTATATGAGCTTGCCTTTGAAGCGTTATTGGCGTTAGGCCCATTTTTATTGTTGCTGTTAGTGGTTGCTTTTTTTGCCCCTATGTTAATGAGTGGCTGGCTTTTTAGTTCAAAAGCACTCATACCTGATTTTAAGAAGCTCAATCCAATCAAAGGACTTGCCAGAATTTTTTCTGTGCGCGGATTAACTGAACTCCTTAAAGCAGTCTCCAAAGCACTGATTGTAGGCACTGTTGGAACCCTGGTTATTTGGAATAACAAAGAAGCTGTTTTGTCTTTAATTAAAGTACCCGTTGATTTAGGCATTACGCTAACCGGGGAATTACTTTCCATCAGCTTTTTGTTTGTCGTAGCGGCAATGATTTTTATTGTTGCAATTGATGTGCCATTTCAGCTTTGGGATCATGCCAAAAAAATTCGCATGTCAAAAGAAGAAATCCGCAAGGAATCAAAAGAAACAGAGGGTGACCCATTGGTTAAAGGGCGTATCCGTGCCCTACAACGCGAGGCAGCACGCCGTCGCATGATGTCCGAAGTACCTGAGGCGGATGTGATTGTAACCAATCCAACGCATTATGCCATTGCGTTGCGTTATAAAAGTGATTCGATGAGAGCGCCTACTGTAGTAGCAAAAGGTGTGCATCTGCTGGCTGCACGTATACGTGAACTGGCAGAAGAACATCGTGTACCAATTCTTGAAGCCCCCCCTTTAGCGCGTGCGCTTTATCACCATGCTGAGCTGGACAGCGAAATACCAGAAACACTCTATACCGCCGTGGCTGAAATATTAGCCTATGTTTTCCAACTTAAGCGATATCAGGAATATGGTGGAGATGCACCTCAACCATTAGGTGAAATACCAATACCTGACGGACTTGATCATGCATAACACAATAACAACAGATCGCTTACATAAGATTGCCGTCGAGATAACGGTAACTATTGGGCCATTGATGATATGAATAATGCAATGACTTTCTCATCGATAACAAACGGCAGCAGCATGAAAACACTCGCCGGCCCGATTCTGATCATTATGATTCTGGGCATGATGGTGATGCCCTTGCCGCCATTTATCTTGGATGTGTTATTTACATTCAATATTGCGCTCGCCATCATTGTGCTAATGGTCAGTCTCTACACCAAGAACCCGCTTGATTTTGCTGTGTTTCCGACAGTTTTGCTCATCACCACATTATTACGCTTATCGCTTAATGTCGCTTCTACACGTGTTGTTTTGCTAGAAGGACATACTGGCCCAGATGCAGCAGGTAAAGTTATTGAAGCATTCGGTCACTTTCTGGTAGGCGGCAATTATGCTGTGGGTCTGGTTGTTTTCATTATTCTGGTGGTCATCAATTTTGTTGTAATCACCAAGGGTGCAGGCCGTATTGCGGAAGTCAGTGCACGTTTTACCCTGGATGCAATGCCTGGCAAACAAATGGCTATTGATGCAGATCTTAATGCAGGCTTGATTGGTGAGGATGACGCACGTAATCGTAGAGCGACTATTTCGAAAGAGGCTGATTTTTACGGTTCAATGGATGGTGCCAGCAAATTTGTCCGTGGCGATGCGATTGCAGGTGTCATGGTTATGCTGATTACAATTATTGGCGGGTTAATTGTGGGCATGATGCAACATGACCTTGATCTTGATACCGCAGCCAAGAACTACACGTTATTGACAATTGGTGATGGCTTGGTAGCACAAATTCCCGCACTTGTTATTTCAACTGCCGCAGGCTTGGTGGTCAGTAGAGTCACCACAGACGAAGATCTTGGTGAGCAAGTGCTCGGCCAATTATTTAATCAGCCGCAGGTTCTAATCATCACAGCAGGCATTCTTGGCATTATGGGTTTAGTTCCCGGCATGCCTCATTTCGTGTTCTTGTTACTCGCAGCCATTTTGGGCACAGGCGCATATTTGATGCTTGCCCGTGCAGCTGTTGCTGAAGCGGAACCTGCCACCCCGGCAACAACGGAAGTTGAAACGCATGACGCCAGCTGGAATGATGTAACACCTATCGACACATTGGGACTGGAAGTTGGCTATCGTTTAATTCCTTTAGTCGATAGGGTTCAGCAAGGCGATTTACTAAAACGTATTAATGGCATACGCAGAAAATTCGCGCAGGATATTGGTTTTCTTCCGCCGGTAGTACATATCCGGGACAACCTGGAATTACGTCCCAATGCCTATCGGATTACGTTAAAAGGTTCTGTGATTGGGCAAGGTGAATCCTATAGTGGCATGTACTTGGCGATAAACCCAGGCCGGGTCACCATGACTTTACCGGGAACAGTAACCAGCGATCCTGCATTTGGTTTGCCGTCCGTTTGGATTGACGCGTCATTACGTGAACAAGCACAAACAAATGGCTATACCGTTGTTGATGCCAGCACTGTCGTGACTACACACATCAACCATTTGATTCATATGCATGCTGCTGAATTACTGGGCAGACAGGAATTACAACAATTATTTGATCACCTCAGTACACAATCGCCAAAATTAGTTGAAGATCTGGTGCCTAAACTGTTATCGCTTTCAACGGTACAAAAGGTCTTGCATAACTTGCTTGAGGAAAGTGTGCATATCCGAGATATGCGAACCATTATTGATGTGCTGACTGAACATGCAGCGAATACTCAGGACGCTGGAGAACTAACGACCATCATTCGCACCGCATTGGGTCGTGCAATCGTTGAACAATATTTCCCAGCAGACTCTGAATTGCAAGTTATGACCCTACACCACGAGTTAGAAAATATTTTAGTACAGGTCATTCAAACGGGCGGTAAAGAAGGTGCCGGTATGGAGCCTGGATTGGCGGACACGTTACTAAAAGAAGCAACACTCGCGGCCCAGCAACAAGAACAGTTGGGACATCAAATTGTGTTGTTGGTGCCTGGAACCATACGCGCATTACTCTCTCGCTTCTTACGTCGCGCACTACCGCAGCTTCGAGTGCTCTCTCATTCGGAAATACCTGATACCAGGAAGATCAAGGTCACTTCCATTATTGGAGGTAATAAATGAAAGTTAAACGATATATGGCACCATCATCACGCGAAGCAATGCGCCAAGTCAAACAAGAATTGGGTATTGATGCCGTTATTTTATCCAACAGACAAACAAAAGAAGGCGTTGAAATCATGGCGCTGGCTGATTCTGAGATGTCTAATTTGGTTGCGCCACCGCCTTCATGGCATACAGATTCAGACTCCCAAACCACCCCACTTTCTGCGCCATTAGCTGCAAAAGAAGCTTCGTCTTCCGATGCGCCATTGTTAATAAGTGCCTTAGCAAAACAACAAGCAGCGCCATCAACAACTAATGTGCAGAGCGAACAGATTTCATTAGCCATGATGCAAGATCTTATCGGCGAAATTCAAACCATGAAACATACGCTGGAAGATCAATTGGCAACTGTAGCCTGGGGAAATTTAACACAACGCAAGCCTGTAAAGATGAAAGTGCTTCGTAGCATGCTAAACGCGGGCTTTAGTCCACTGTTGTCACGCCGGTTGGTGGATAAATTATCCGCTGAATATAATTTTGAGCAAAGCTTAAAACAAGCCGTGTCAGTGCTGGCATTTAATATGCGCACAGTTGCCGGTGATGAAATGATTGAGAATGGTGGCATTTATGCACTCACAGGGCCAACTGGTGTCGGCAAAACAACCACCACAGCAAAGCTTGCGGCACGTTGTGTTATGCGCCATGGCGCGGATAAAGTAGCCCTACTGACAACGGACAGTTATCGTATTGGCGGCCATGAGCAACTTCGTATTTATGGAAAATTGTTGGGTATACCGGTACGCACTATAAAAGATAGCGATGATTTACAACTCACACTATCTGAACTCAGCAATAAACATATGGTGTTAATTGACACAGTTGGCATGAGTCAACGTGATCAGATGGTTGCAGAACAAATTGCCATGCTGAGCAATTGCGGTTCGGAAGTAAAACGTTTGTTAGTACTCAGCGCAGCTTCAAATGGCAACACATTGGATGAAGTGATTTCAGCTTATAAAGAAAACTCTGTTCACGGTTGCATTATTACAAAAATGGATGAAGCTGCTAGTCTTGGTGTGGCGCTAGATGCCGTTATCCGACACAAATTAACACTCTATTACGTGGCAAATGGGCAAAAGGTGCCTGAGGATATCCATGCAGCTAATCCACGCTATTTACTGCACCGCATCTTTAAATCAACACCTGGCGATTCTCCATTCACACTCCAGGATGCAGAGTTTGCGTTGCTTATGGCCAGCAATAACCATGCATCAACCCCTTCTAAAGCAAAGGCCTATGCCGGGAGCAAAGAATCATGACAAGAATGATTCATGATCAGGCTGCCGGATTACGTAGTTTGGCCCCCTTTCAGATGAATGATTCGGTTCGTGTCATTACCGTTGCGAGTGGGAAAAAGGGTATTGGTAAGACTTGCGCAACAATTAATCTTGCCACAGCGTTAGCTAAGGACGGGAAGCGTGTGTTGCTCATTGATGAGAATCCATGTCAAAACAACATTTGTACAACGCTGGGTCTTAAAGCGCGTTTTGATTTGTTGCATGTCATCAATAAGGACAAAACGTTAGAACAAGTATTGGTGCGAGGCCCTGAAAATATATCAATCTTATCAGCCATGCGCGGCATTCATGCTTTAACAAAACTTAATTCGATTGAACAAAATTGGTTAATAAAGTCCTTTACTCAATTAACAGAATCTGTTGATGTTGTTTTGGTCGATACGGCTATGGGTGAAAAAACACATGTTCTGCCATTGAGCCTAGCTTCCGAGCAAGTATTAATCGTGCTTTCTGGGTCAGCCAGTTCTCTGACTGGCGCTTATGCACTGATGAAGATCATGAGTCAAGAATATGCAAAACAGCATTTCTTGATTCTTGTAAACCGGGTTGATTCCAAACCTGACGCACTGGCAATTTTTGATAATTTATCCAAAGTTGCAAACCAATATCTTTGCGTATCACTTGAGTATGTTGGTTATGTACCAAATGAAGAAAAGCTACGTTACGTAACACAATTACACAGACCTATCGTTGATGCGTATCCAGTTTCTCATGCAGCAATATGTTATAGGCAATTGGCAGAAAATATCCTGCATTCATCTTGTCCAGATGATTATAGCGGTGGTATTGAACATTTTATGCAGCGGCTTATTCATACAAGCCACCTTAGTATGGCAAATTTTACGGCTTAATTAATTATGTATACTGCGACCGGAACTATTAATAAAGATGAATTCGTTACCGAATTTACACCATTGGTTAAACGCATTGCCTATCATATGATGGCAAGGCTGCCTGCCAGCGTTCAGGTAGATGATCTCATTCAGGTTGGCATGATTGGATTGCTTGATGCGATTAATCGTTATGAAGGCTCATATGGCAGACAGTTTGAAAGTTATGCCGCGCAACGTATCCGTGGCTCTATCCTGGATGAATTGCGTGAAGCAGACTGGCTGCCCCGCAGCATTCGTAAAAAAATGAGGCAAATAGAAGCTGCTGTCAGAAAACTGGAACAAAGCCAAGGTGGCGCACCAAGTGAACAAGATCTTGCAGACGAATTGGAAATAACACTTGATGAGTATCATGGCACATTACAAAGTGCACGCGGTGCTCAATTAATTTATTTTGAAGATTTCCAGAAAGATGATGAAGAACCATTCCTGGATCGTTTGTTCTGTGATGACGAAAGTAACCCGCTAAATTTTCTACTCGATGAGAATTTACGCAACATGGTTGTCAATGCAATTGATAACTTACCACCACGTGAAAAAATGGTTATGGGTATGCATTATGAACAGGAAATGAATTTGCGTGAGATTGGTGAGGTTTTAGGCGTCAGTGAATCGCGTGTATGTCAGTTGCATACACAAGCCGTGGCACGCTTACGTAGTCGTCTAAGAAATACCTGAACACCTTGTACAAACTTTCGCATGAAGAAAGGATCATGTGGTGAATAAAAAACCAAAAATGGATTTGAATAGTGTCGTCGGTATTTCAATAGCTTTCGCAGCTATTATCGGCGGCCAGCTTCTGGAAGGCGGACACATCAGCTCTTTGATGCAAACTGCTGCATTTTTGATCGTAGTCGGCGGCACTGTTGGCGCTGTATTACTGCAAAGTCCTGTCAGCGTATTCATCAACGGAATGAAAATGAGCCGGTGGGTTTTCTTCCCTCCCGTACAGTCATCACAACAATTAATCAGACAGATTATCGGATGGTCCTATATTGCACGTAAAGAAGGCTTGTTAGCGCTGGAATCTCACGTGCAAGATGTTCCAGATCCCCTGTTAAAAAAAGGCCTGCAACTATTAGCTGATGGCAGTGAAGCAAACAAGTTACGAGAAGTATTAGAAATTGAAGCTTGTGCTTTAGTGTCACATCAACGTCAGTCTGCAAAAATATGGGAGGCCGCAGGTGGATATGCGCCGACTATTGGCATTTTAGGCGCGGTAATTGGCCTAATTCATGTTATGGAGAACTTGTCTGATCCTGAGCTGTTAGGTAACGGAATTGCCGTTGCTTTTGTCGCTACAGTGTATGGCGTCGGATTGGCAAATTTAGTTTTTCTGCCCATTGCAAATAAACTAAAAAGTATTATTAATGACCATATTGTAATGCAGGAAGTATTGGTTGACGGCTTTGTTGCCATTGCAAATGGTGAAAACCCACGCTTACTGGAAAACCGATTAAAGGGCTATTTTGTTTAGCGTAAGTCTCTCACATATCTAACCCTTTCCAAACCAATATCCAATGATTAGCAAAAGACGTCTACAGGTAGAAGAAACACCGGATAATCAGGATCGTTGGCTTGTTTCTTACGCTGACTTTATTACACTATTATTTGCCTTCTTTGTGGTTATGTACGCACTATCATCTGTCAATGACGGCAAGTATCGTGTTTTAAGCAATTCATTGGTAAGCGCTTTTAAAAGTACATCATCCAGCGCTATTTCATTCCAATCAGCAGAACTATCATCAATTGTTGAGCAACCGTCTCAGCATGTGGAAAGAACGGCTGCGCCACCAGCTTTAAATGAACAGCAAAACACACGTATTAAAAGACAAGAAAAAATGAAGGGTATGGCAAAAGACATCTTGCTGGCATTAGCACCTTTGGTTCAGGATGGGAAAGTCAGGGTTACACAAAATGCGCTGGGTATTACTGTAGAAATTAATGCCAGCGTTCTGTTTTCGCCAGGCAAGGCACAGTTGGCTGAAAGTTCGAGTATATCGTTAAGCGCCGTTGCACAGGTTGTGAAGGATCATAACCATGAGATTCATGTAGAAGGACATACTGATAATATTCCCATCCAAACACTCACTTTTCCGTCAAATTGGGAGTTATCGACAGCACGTGCAAGTAGTGTAATCAGGCTGTTTATTGAAAATGGTGTGGCTACACATAGAATGACAGCTATTGGTTATGCCGATAACAAACCAGTGGAAACAAATACAACGATTGAGGGAAGAAAAAGGAACAGACGTGTTGCAGTTATGATTTTATCAAAAGAGCCGGAGAAAATAACAGAGATCCCAGTAAGCCTGGGATCATCTGATAATTTTGAAGTGATTGAGTAGAGGACTAAATAAAAGCCTGACCTTTCGGTCCATACATTGAAATGTTTCCAGCTGCACTTTGTAAAGCAGAAAAAGCACGCTGATTGTGTTGCAATTGAGCAGAAATGACTAAGCCATTAGTCTGGTTAATTTGTTTTGCATTTTTTGCCAGTTGTAATAACTCATTCCAAAGTGTTTGTGCATCAACGTGCTTTTCCAACCATTCATTCATACCAGCACTATCTGTAGAGAGTCCTTGCGAGAGCAAATATTGACTGCGTTGCTCACCAAGTTGCGTTAATTTTTCGACTAGACGAGTTTTGTCTGATGCAAGAAAATCAACATCATCAATTTTTCCTTGAACCAGAGCATCTTCTTCTTTTTTCAGAATTTCTATAAATATCTGGATAGTATTTTTTTCATCCAGTAAAGCAGCGGTAAATTCAGTTGCATCCTGAATTTTATGCATTAGGTTTCACCCTTTTTGGATTGAATCAATTCTCTAACTGTTTCAAGCAGTTTATCAGCAACAACTTCAGGGTTTACTTTAAAAGTACCTTCGCTTATTGCTTGTTTGATCTCATTAACACGCGCTGTATCGACGACGGCGCCACTAGATGTAGTGTTATCTGCAGACTGCATTTTTGCAGCATTCTGACTGATATGTACACTTGTATCGCCATTTTCTTTACCCGTGCTAGGCGCTGCACCTGTTTGCCTTTTCCCATCATTGACAGAAACAGTTGTTACCGGGTTTATTGAGTTATCTATCTTCAACTTTATTTCCTTTTAGTCAGTTACAATAAATGCGTCATCGTCATTCTAGTATAAAACTTTAGTAAAACTAGCAGCCGGACTGATGAGAGCCTTAATATTATGTAGGGAAAATGATTAGATATTGATATATTTATACCATGATTTGTATCATGAAGTTGTTTTTTTCATCGCCTGTTTAGGAAACATAAATGCCTCTAACTTTTAAAGCCATCACACGTGCACTACGTGATCTTATTCAGTTTAAAATTATATGGATTATGATTTGGCCCATACTGGTGGCAAGCTCACTATGGCTAATAGTCGGCATGGTTTTTTGGGATATATTTTCAGTATGGATTTTTCAGGGTCTAGCTGCCATAGGTGTTGCTGACTGGCTTGCAAGAACAGACCCTGGATGGATTGCCACCAGCATTCAGGGTTTCATCCACCTACTCGTTTTTCTGCCACTTATCATGCTGACCACGCTAATTATCACGGCTTTTTTTGTCATGCCCGCACTGATAAATTTAGTGGCTAAAAAACATTTCCCCAATTTAAAATATGAATATGGCGGCACTGTTATTGGAAATATAGTGAATACCTTCTTTGCAATAACTATTTATCTGATTATTTGGGCGATAGCGTTGCCATTATTGGCATTTGGCGTCGGATTGTTTATACCATTTATAGCAGCAGCCTTTTTGAACCAGCAGCTTTTTAGATACGATGCTTTATCAGAACATGCAAATAGTAAAGAAATAAAGAAATTACTTAGCTCGAGTAGATTACCGTCATGGAACTTAGGATTATTAACCGGTATGGTGCAATATGTCCCATTACTTAATATTGTTGCGCCCACGTTTGCAGCATTGGCCTTTATCCACTATGAACTTGCTCGACTCGACAAAATTCGTGCAGATAGCATTTTGATTGAGTCCACATCAAAAATTCAGCGATAAAAAACAAATCAAGCTGCTTATTCTGTGCGTAAGGCATCAACGGGATTAAGTTTTGCTGCACGCATGGCTGGTATAACCCCCGCAGCAAGACCAATTAACACAGACAATGCTAAAGCACCCAACACATAATCCCAGGGAATATTCACCGGCAGATTGCTCACCAGCAATTTAAGTAGCCACGCAACGCCTGCACCAATCATTAAGCCAGCTAATCCACCCAGTGTAGACAGTGCAGTTGACTCCATCAGGAATAAAATCCGTATACGCGTACGAGTTGCGCCTAATGCTGTTAGCAAGCCGATTTCAGCAACACGCTCAGCAACAGCAATATGCATTAATGTCACCATACCAACCGCCCCGACCAGTAAAGAAATACCACCCAATGCGGCAACTGCAAATTTCAAAACATTCAGTACCGTTGACATTGTACTAAGCATTTGTTGCTGCGGTATAACCGTAAAATCTTCACGCCCATGGCGTGCCACAAGAACTCGTTTGATATCATCCACAACGGCTTCTACGGGTGCACCGGGCTGGTAGGCAATATTAATTTCCATAAGGCCTTCACGATTAAAAACCTCCAAAGCACGCATCGTCGGTATAAACACCGTATCATCAAGATCAAAATCCAGGATCTGGCCTTTTGATGCCATAACACCAATCACACGGAAGCGTGAGCCACCCACTTGCAAAATAGCGCCGAGTGGATTGTCACCACCAAATAATTCAGTATGGGCCTTTGAACCTAAAACAACATAGGCGCGTGGATTGCGTGGATCATCATCAGGTAAAAACTGACCAATGCCAACTTGCATATTGAATGCACGGGAAAAATCAGGGCCCTGACCATAAACCGTTACGCGTCTGCTGCGTCCTTGTGTACGTATTTCCGCATTGCCCATCACACTGGCGTTGGTATATTGTGTATAGCGACTATGTTTTAGTGCAATGGCATCTTCTATCGTCAAAAGCCGTGCGCTGCCGATTGCACCCAATGAACCACCGTGGGTACTAACTTTTCCGGGTGTAATGGTGACAATATTGGTGCCAAACTGGGTGAACTCAGATAACACAAAACGTTGCACACCTTCACCAATGGATGTGAGCAAAATCACTGCAGCAATGCCAATAGCAATTCCTGAGGCAGACAAAATCGTGCGTAGACGATGTGCAGTCAGCGAACGAAAGACAAAATGAAAGGTATCGATTGTGTTCATTTTTTACCCAGCGCCTTAACCGGGTCAAGTCGTGCTGCCCGGCTGGCAGGCAATAAACTGGCGAGTATGCCAGCAATCAAGGCCACAATGATACCCGCCAAACTGGCCCATACAGGCGCCCAGGCAGGCAATTGCGGATAAGCAAAGCGTAGCAATAAACTGCCAAATTGTCCCAATATAAAACCAATAACCGCACCTGCTAACGACAACCACAAAGCTTCAACAAAAAACAAACGGCGTATATCAGCCGCAGTGGCTCCGATTGCTTTTAAGAGCCCAATTTCAGCCGTTCTTTGATTCACGGCGACCAACATAACATTCATAATCAACACACCGGCCACAATCAGACTAATTGCCGCAATACCCGCAACTGCCAGCGTCAATGCATGCAAAATACGATCAAATGTTGCCAGAATCGCATCTTGCGTAATCACCGTAATATCATCTTCTCCATCGTGACTTTCTTTTAGCGTATCCAGAACAGCTTGCTTGGCGGATTGAATCTCGCTACGACTATTCACCTCAACCAAAACACGAAACAAAGAAGTGGTATTAAATAAAGATTGTGCATAATCAATGGGAATAATGACGACTTCATCCGTATTGAAACCCATTGATTCACCTTGAAGAACCAACACCCCGGATACCAGAAAACGATTTTCTCCGAGCCTGACACGTTGCCCGATTGCCTGACTGCGTGGAAAAAACTCACTTGCCAACTTCGCACCCAACACTATTTGCGCACTCTGTGCCGAACCCTGCGTGAGAAAACTGCCTTGCGCAAGCTGCATATGCCGAATCGGAATCAAATTAGCATTACTGCCCAGCACCGTTACTTCACGCAGACGATTGGCCGCAGACAGCTCAGCAACACCAACATTAAGCGGCGCATAGCGTCTCACCTGAGGTAATCGCCCGACTAACTGAGCGTCTTTTAAGGTTAAATCCCGTGGTGTTTGACCGAGCACAGCACCTGGAAACGAACCGGATGTTTCCGCACGCCCCGGCAGGACAACCAGCAAATTGGTGCCAATTGATGAAAACTGATTCACCACATAGCGTCGGGCACCATCACCCAAAGCGGTTAATACAATCACAGCAGCAACACCCAATGCCATTGCAAACACGATAAGTAATGAGCGTAATCGATAGCTCATGATGGCTTTAAACGAAAGTTGCAGCGTATCAGGCAGGGTCATTGGCTTGATCGGTCAGAATTTTTCCATCTCGCATGATGATTTGTCGATGCGCGCGTGCACCCAATTCTCGATCATGGGTAACAACAATTAATGTCGTCCCGGATTCATATAGCTTCTCAAGCAAACTCATCACCTCCCCACCAATATGATGATCAAGATTACCGGTTGGTTCATCCGCCAGAATAACCGTTGGTTGCATGATAGTGGCGCGGGCAATCGCCACGCGCTGACGTTGTCCTCCAGATAATTCTGCTGGACGATGCTGCGCACGATCTTGCAACTCAAATGCCAGCAATGCCGCATCTACGCGCAAGCAGCGGTCTTTGGGCGGTATGCCGCCGAGAATTAATGGCAATTCGATATTCTCTGCAGCAGTTAAACGCGGCACCAAATGAAAGGTTTGAAAAACAAAACCGATTTTTTCGCGGCGAATTTGCGCCTGCTCGTTTTCTGATAACGCTGTGACGTTTTTGCCATCCAGTGCATAGTTACCACTGTTAGGCTTGTCGAGCAGACCGATAATATTCAGCAATGTTGATTTACCGGAACCGGACGGCCCCATGATCGATACATACTCACCGGATGAAATACGCACACTTACATCATCCAGCGCACGCACAACTTGATCGCCCATGTGAAAAATACGGGTTATTGCGGTGAGATCAATCATGGTTCACTGGGTTTCTGTTGCACAGTTACACCAGCTTTAACATCCTCCTGATCAAATGAAACTAAAACCTGGTCGCCTTCTTTTAAACCACTCAGGACTTCGGTAAAGCTCCAGTTGGCCAATCCGGTTTGTAATTGTTGTTGTTCCAGTTTGTTATTCGGGCCTAAGCGCAAAACGTTGTCATTCTGGCGTATGGCTTGTGTGGGAATGCGCAATACATTCTCGCGGCTTTCAAGAATCACTTCTACATCAGCACTGTAGCCCACCAAAATTGTTTCGCCAGGCGTATTTACAAAACTGACTTCAATATCAACCGTACGCGCCTGTTTTTCAATTTCTGTCACATACGGTGCGATACGTTTGATTGTGCCGTCAAAAACCAGTTCAGACATGGCATCCAGTGTTATGCGTGCGGGTTGTCCAAGTTTAACTTTTGGCGCATCAACTTCATCCATTGGTGCGCTGACATATAAACAGGTATCGTCAATCAGATCGATAGCAGGCGGTGTCTGCACACCGGGTGGCGATGGCGTGGTGTATTCACCTAACTCACCCGTAATCTTCCCTATAACACCTGCAAAAGGCGCTGTTATGGTGGTTCTATCCAGACTCGCCTCTGTCACCAAAACTTGCGCTTCTGCGCGCCTAATATCTGCAATAGCCGCTTCGCAACTGGCTTGTTTAGCGCGTGCATTGGCATCGGTATCTTCAGCAAGTTGTGAACTGATGAATCCTTTGTTAACCAATTGTTGCGTGCGTGCCGATTCGCGCCGTGCATTCTCGGCAATAATACAGGCTTCGCGGCGACGTTCTTTAGACATGGCTAGTTGACGTTGCGCCAGTTCACGTTGTGCTTTGAGGTCTGTATTCCATAATTCCATCAGGCGCTGGTCTTTGCTTACGCGATCCCCTTCTTTCACCCAGATTTTGTCAATTTGCCCACCCGATGCCGGTGAAAGATTAGCCCGCTGGCAAGATTTAATGGTACCTGCACGCGTATTCACAACCGTTGCCTCAACATTGCCACGTGTGATGGTTGCCAATTCGACATCGAAAGGATTTGGGCGGCTGGCGTACCAAATTGCTGTGGCTGCAATCATAATGACCATAACAACAATGATTATTTTTTTGGATTGCAGCATAATTAGAAAACTGGTGTGAGTTGGTGGCAAAATGACATTTTGTTGTGCTTGACGCTAAATATGGGTATTTTACACATTCAACTGCTGCTTCTTATGCCTGAATAGAGAAAAACCATGAATTCATCGAATAAATCAACTGCTATTTGGCAACACCCATTGATCTTATCCAGCACTGACCAGCCGGCCTGTATCGATGATTTACGCCCGTCAGATGCCGATTATGGCGCCCTTGATCCAAAAACGTTTGAAACCATCGAAGCGGAAGCATTATTTACGAAAATAAATTACACCAAAACGGACATGGGTAATTTAGCCGTATATCGCTCTCTCACGCGTCCGGCAGCCAATGCACAACTGCTTCAGCAAAAACAAGCCGCCTTGCATGAAATCACAACCAACCCACAACGCTATGATGCTTTGTCTGGTTACATTGACCCGTTAGTTGCTGGCGAGCAATCACTCAATCATCTGCTGTATGGTGAGTTTGTCGGCGGCCTGACCACAGATGTGCCCCTTGATGGATCCAATAAACTGGAGTTTGGCGGCCACGGTTATCGACAGTTTAAAGATGGCACACGCTTCGTGGTGCAAATGGTTGAGACTGCAAATAAGTTGCCGCAGGTGGAAAGCCCCTATTTGCGTGAATTGATCAATACGATAAACGATTTTGCAACATCGCGTATTTATGCGTTGGTGAAAGGCCCCATTTACTTATCAACCGGAAAATTTAAAACCAAACAAGAAAAACCGGCTTTCCTGCCACTACCACGTTTCAGACCTTCCCTGTTTAAGCTGATACCCATGCTAATTTATGCTGCGTCAGTGTACGGCATCCTTTTTGTGTTTGAAACAATGTTGCCGGCGTTAGGTGACTCCTACATCGGTCATGGCATATTGGCCTTAACGATACCGGTCTTCCCCATCATCATGTTGGCGATGGGTATTTCCGATCGCGACACCATCATCTATCCACTGCGCCAACAATTCAGAGAAAGCCCCGAATTGGCCAAGGCAATGGAGGCGTTGGGGCTGCTGGACGAATTACTTTCTTATCATCGCTATGCCCAGTCCTTTGATGGCGACAAGGTATTACCTGACGTGGTTGATAATAAAAACCATCTGCTCACAATCAGCCAGGCAAGAAACCCTCTACTGATCAGTAAAATCCCGGACTATGTGCCAAACGACATCACACTCGACGCAACAGGACGCCTGACCATTATCACCGGCCCTAACAGTGGCGGCAAAACCGCCTATTGTAAAACCATTGCTCAAATCCAATTATTAGGACAAATGGGCTGTTACATACCTGCCGCTAAAGCACAATTGGTGCCAGTAGACCATATCTATTATCAGGCACCAGACGCGGGTCAGTTGGACGTGGGCATGGGTCGTTTTGGGCATGAATTAAAACGCACCCGTGAAATATTTTTTAATTCAACACCGCGTAGTTTGGTGATATTGGATGAATTGTCGGAAGGCACGACGTTTGAAGAAAAAATGACGCTCTCGGAATATATCCTGAAAGGCTTCCACCAACTTGGCGCAAGTATTCTACTCGTCACCCATAATCATGAATTGTGCGAACGCTTGCAACAAGAAAACATCGGCCGCTATCTGCAAATTGAATTCACCTCAAATGGCCCAACCCACCGGCTAATAGCCGGTGTCTCCCGAGTAAGCCACGCAGACCGTGTCGCAACCGAAATTGGATTTAGTAAAGAAGACGTTGAAAAACACTTGGAAAAACAGCGCATGCATAGTGATTGACCTGTTGTAACTCAATCCCGTAATTAACAGCTCACGAGCTTACAAGTTTTTTCTCTACGTTCTCTGTGTTTTTATTTACTACGCCATGCCACTTCGCTCGGAAACCAGTTCCAGAACGCTTGCAATCAATCTCTCTTTTGTGCCACCTGAATTCACCCTTATTCATCTGTAGGACAAATTCATATAAGATAACTAAAGGACACGTAAGATTGGCAGTACTTAAAAATACTCTATTAATAAGGAAGCAAAAATGAATACAACGCCCGGCATAACGAAAGATGACAGCTTCTATGGCGCACTCAGCCATCCACCATCACGAGCTGCCGGGAACGCACCTGATTTATCCATTTACCGCCCACCGGGCGAACCGCAATACGGAGTTTTTAATTACAAGGCACCGACCGAGGGATTGTTGCAAGTTGGTGACCCGCACAGTTCTGAGACCGTTTGGTCTGATGATTTTGAAATAGCCTGGACTAAAATGGGCAATAAGGGGCCGCTGGTTCTTTTTCTGCATGGTGTGCCTACGAATCGTACGCAATGGGAAGGGGTGCAGGGACAAGTTTCACGTTTTTGTGAAACGATCTCGATTGATATGCTGGGTATGGGCGAGAGTTCCAAACCCCGTTTGTATGGCCGCAAACAAAATACAGCGCCCAATGATTGCTGGCACTGGGAAAATGATATCGATTACATTGAAAAGTTAATGCAAAATGAGTATCCAGGGCGCAAATTCATTTTTATTGCAGATGACTGGGGCAGTGGCATTGCGTCACATTATGCCGCCAAACACAATGATCGCTTGAATGCTTTAATACAAGTAGACCCCGTTTCCTTTGACGGCTACCCGGTAAACGAAATCCAGGCGATTGGCCGCGCATCCGAAATCCCTAACACGGCTGAAGGCGATGCCCAATTTGCTATGCTGTTTGCGGCCTTTGACCAAACGCTGGTGCAGATTTTAAAATCAATGGTGCATGATCCTGCAAAATATAATCAATATAATCTGCGTTATCTTACGTTTCCCTATGTCGATGTAGATTATGAACGTAATCACGCCGGGGACGGTATTAGCAATGTCGCGAAATCCACAAGCATGCGTTTAAAGTTGCATAACATACGCGTGTTGTCAGACCGGGCTGCCATACTCAGTCCGGCCCTTCTACTCCCGCATCATCCACAATACAATCCAAATGGTGTGCAATATCAGCAGATCACTGTGCCATCACTTATTATGTGGGGAGAAAATGATAATATGATGCCGGCTGCGCAAACACAGCGCTTCGCCAATGTGCTCGGCACCGATGACGTACAAATCACATATATTCCAAGAGCGGGGCATTTTCCGGCGACTGATAATCCAGACGGTGTTGCTGATACAATTATCAACTTTGTACGCCGTGTTATGGGCCGCAGTGCAATGGCTGACATTTATGTGGGCAATCATGGCATCTGGAAAGGTGATGAACGCCGTATGATTGAAGTATTGCGCAAGTTACATAATATTAACGACTCGTAATTAACCCCAATGACAAAATCAGCCACCGTTGAGCTTGAATCGGATTTAACCTGCCCACATTGCAATTTTACCAAGCGGGAAACCATGCCTGTTGATGCCTGCCAGTATTTCTATGAATGTACTCACTGCAAAACTTTATTACGCCCAAAACCTAAAGATTGCTGTGTATTTTGTTCTTACGGGTCGATAAAATGTCCACCAATTCAACTACAAACTGGTTGCTGCAAATAGAATATTGCGTCTTATGTCCATAGGTAACTTTCCCATTTTCCTTAAAAGGATACGCTGTCATGTCAGACGATAATGTGCCGCAAGCGGCAGCCTGGCTGGAAGAATATGGCGATTATCTTTTTAGCTTTGCATTGTTGAAGGTAAAGGATATACATCGCGCTGAAGACTTGGTACAGGAAACATTACTCGCGGCCATTACTGCAGAAAAAACATTTTCCAACCAGTCTTCTATCCGAACCTGGCTAACGGGCATACTCAAACATAAAATAATCGATCATTTTCGCCGCCAGGATAAAGAAGTGATGATCGGCGATTTGATCGATCCGGATGACACAGACAATCTGGATAAATTTTTCACAACCAATGGCAAATGGATCGATAGGCCTGTAGCATTTATCAGCCCTGAATCGGCTATTCAACAGACTGAATTCTTGGAAGTATTTCAACAATGTGTTGCCAATCTCAAGCCAAAACAAGCGGAGGTATTTCTAGCTAAAGAAATTCACGGTATGAGTAGTGAGGAAATTTGTAAGGATCTAACATTGAGTCCGACTAATGTGTGGGTGCTGATGCATCGTGCTCGCTTGGCGCTAAGCAACTGTCTCAAGAATCACTGGGTAGATTAAACTATGTTAAATTGCAAAGAAGCCAGTCAATTAGCTTCACGTGCGCAGGATGAAGAACTTCAATTCTGGCAGAAGATGGCGTTAAAACTTCATCTGCTGTTATGCCGCAGTTGTGCACATTTCACACAACAACTTAACTTTATACGCAAAGCTTCACTTCACGCTGGCAAACACCATCATTTCCGCCTGACTACTGAAGCAAAACAACAGATTTTGCAGGCACTCAAGAAAAAACAATCTTCTTAAACTAAGTAATGCCTTGAATCTGATGCAAATCAAACGACCATTGCTGTGGATCTTCCACATTCGAAATAGTGTCTGAATCTTTGGACAAGTCAACAATTTCCATTGGTATATGTGCATCAGAACGCGTAGAAAAGAAAACTTTTATAATGGGTGTCGTCAAGCTTTTCACAGACTGCTCAATGACTATTCCTAGACGCCCAGACTCTAATTTTAACAACGTACCATTCGGGTATATGCCAAGTGTTTTAACAAAAGCATGAAAAACAGTTTCATCAAAATGATCCTCCTTCCATGTTGCCATTTTTTTTATTGAATCAGCAGGCGCCCAACCTTTTTTATAGCAGCGATCGGAAGTAATCGCATCATACACGTCACATATTGCACCCATACGCGCATATAAAGTTAACGCATCACCCGATAATTTATCTGGATAACCCTGTCCATCAATTCGCTCGTGGTGATGCAAACAAACATCCAATACCATATCGCTTACATCATAGGATGCATTACGTATTTCCCAATTCTTGACTGCATTAAGTATTTCCCAACCCTTCCGTGGATGTGTCTTGACAATATAAAACTCTTCATCCGTAAGCTTTCCAGGTTTATTCAATATTTCATTGGGAATAGCCATTTTTCCAATGTCGTGCAATAAACCAGCCACACCTGCTTGCTGCAGAATATCACCTTCCAGACCCAGTTTCCGCCCCAGCGCAACCATCAAGGCGCAAACCGCAACTGAATGCAAATAAGTATATTCATCGGTATTTTTGAGTCTGATTAAGCTTAGCATAGCGTCAGCATTACGTGCCATTGATTGGTTTATTTCGTCTACTAACTGTACGGCTCCCTCGACCTCTAGTGCATTGCCCATACGCACTTCACTGAACATAGAAATAACCGCTTCTTTAGCCTTTGTATGAATTCTTTTTGCTGCAACCAACTCATCTTGCACGGACACACGCGCAGTTACCTCTTTAGCAACTAAAGGTTGATTATTAACCTCACCCTCCATAACCTGAGAATCGTCTGCCACGCTAACTTCTACATCCAGACCTTTACTGGTATCAATCCATATTTCTTCCAACCCACACTTATGTAATGTATTCAGATCCTTTTGTTCAGCCAGTTTGAACGATTTCTTCCAAAAAGGATGATCAATCCACTTACCACCGACATCATGGATGTACATACCTAGACGGACATCCGTCACTTTAATTTTTTTTAGCATAATCCGCCACTATCAGAAACTAGCCAAGTTTTCGCAGTTGTTCATTCAGCTTATCCAATTTTGTATTAAATGCTAATAAGCGATCTTGTTCTTGTGACACCACTTTTGCTGGTGCCCGTTCAACAAAATTGGGATTAGCAAGCTTATTCTGTGCTTTCGATACTTCCATGTCAATACGAGCAATTTCTTTAGTCAAACGCTCACGTTCAGCGTTTACATCCACCTCAATTTTCAGCATCAATCTATAATCACCAACAATTGAGACAGGTGCATCTGCATCGGGTAATTCACCTTGCTTGATCTCAACATCAGACAGCTTGGCCAGTGCCTGTAAATAAGGCGAGAACGCCGTCAATGTTTGCTGATCACCTGTAGCCAATAATGGTACTTTTAGTGCTGGTGACAAATTCATTTCACCACGCAAAATACGACAAGCACTAACCATATCCTTTAATAAAACCACATTCCCAACAGCCTCTTTATTAACCTTTTTTTCCAGATCCACTCTGGGGTAGGATTGACACATAATGCTTGCGCCCTGTTTGCCGGCAAGTGGCGCCACTTTCTGCCAAAGTTCTTCAGTAATAAAAGGAATCACCGGATGCGCAAGTCGCAGCATGGCCTCTAATACCTGCACCAAGGTATGACGGGTTGCCCGCTGCACCGAATCATGATGACTATTGAGCTGTACTTTGGCAAGTTCCACATACCAATCACAATATTCATCCCACACCAATTCGTAAATCCCGCGTGCCGCCAGATCAAAACGATAGCCGGAAAATGCCCGCTCGACGGTATCTTCTGCCTGTTGTAGACGACTGACAATCCATTTATCCGCATCTGAATACGTGAATGGCAAGCTATCATCCAGTCCCGTGTCCTTACCCTCACAATTCATTAATACATAGCGCGTGGCATTCCATAATTTGTTGCAAAAGTTTCTGTACCCTTCGCAGCGCTGCATATCAAACTTAATGTCACGACCATGAGAAGCCAGACTTGCAAACGTAAAACGCAGCGCGTCTGTACCAAATGCAGGAATGCCATCGGCAAAATATTTACGCGTATTTTTTTCAATACGCTCAGCCTGCTTGGGATTCATCAACCCCGTTGTGCGTTTTGCAATCAAATCAGGTAGCGTAATGCCATCAATCAAATCCAGTGGATCCAGCACATTCCCCTTGGATTTGCTCATTTTCTGGCCTTCTGCATCACGAATCAAACCGGTAATGTAAACTTCTTTAAAGGGTATCTTGCCAGTAAAATGCAATGACATCATCACCATACGCGCGACCCAAAAGAAAATAATATCAAAACCCGTGATTAAGACTGAAGTGGGCAGAAACGTTTTCAATTCCTGTGTATCATCAGGCCAACCCAGTGTTGAGAAAGGCCACAGTGCAGATGAAAACCAAGTGTCCAACACGTCGTCATCTTGTCTAAGATTATGCTTACCAGCCAATTTCTGCGCTTCTTCCTGGCTATGTGCAACGGTAATATTACCGTCCTCGTCATACCATGCTGGAATGCGGTGGCCCCACCATAATTGGCGTGAAATACACCAATCTTGGATATTCTCAAGCCATTGATTATATACATTGCTCCAGTTATCGGGTGTAAATTTAACGTCGCCATTCGCAACCACTTCCAAACCGCGTTTAGCCATACCTTCCATGGCCACATACCACTGGTCTGTTAGCATGGGTTCAATAATGGTATTAGTGCGATCACCACGTGGCGCCATCAATTTATGTGGCTTGGTTTCAGCTAAAAAGCCCTGCGTCTCCAGATCAGCCAGGATTTTTTTTCTGGCGTCAAAACGATCCATACCCTGATATTCGGTTGGCGCGCAATCGTTAATTTTTCCATCCAGCGTGAAAATATTGATGGGCACTAGCTTGTGGCGTTGTCCCATTTGATAATCATTGAAATCATGCGCTGGCGTAATTTTCACACAACCGGTACCAAACTCAGGTTCCACATAAGTATCCGCAATAATCGGAATCGTCCGTTCACAAAGTGGCAAACGCACATGACGGCCAATCATGTGTTGATAACGCGAATCTTCTGGGTGTACTGCTACAGCCACATCTCCCAGCATCGTTTCCGGGCGCGTGGTGGCGACAATCAGGGTTTCTTGATCTGTTTTGCTACCATCTGCTTGCTCGAGGGGATAACGAATATGCCACAGCGAACCATCTTCTTCGGTAGAAACCACTTCCAGATCAGAAACTGCCGTTTGTAAAACTGGGTCCCAGTTAACCAATCGCTTACCGCGATAAATCAGTCCTTCACGATAGAGGCGCACAAAAACTTCTGTGACTGCTTGCGATAATGCCGGGCCCATCGTAAACCGTTCACGCGTCCAATCACAGGACGTGCCCATACGTCGCATCTGCCGGGTAATTGTAGAACCGGATTCTTCCTTCCATTGCCATACCCGCTCAAGGAATGCTTCCCGCCCCAGATCACGACGATCAATATTTTGTTGATCCAACTGACGTTCAACCACAATCTGAGTCGCAATACCCGCATGATCAGTCCCAGGCTGCCATAGTGTGTTATCACCCAGCATACGATGATAACGCGTCAACGCATCCATCAAAGTATGTTGAAACGCATGCCCCATATGTAACGTACCGGTGACGTTCGGGGGTGGCAACATAATACAATAAGCTGATTTTTCTTCAGTGCTTGTTGGTTTGAAATAGCCTGCGGATTCCCAAGCGGAATACCAGCGATTTTCAATACTTTCAGGGTCAAATGTTTTTGCGAGTTCCATGAATTTTGGCTTTAAATTTTACGATTTCAGAAACTGCCTATTATAGCTGATGCAATGCCTGCTGATTTTAGAGATGACTTATCCAGTTTAAATAATGGTATGCTTTCAATGTCGTTTTTTGAAATTGGAATAAGGATTGCCTCATGACTATAAAACATCAAATAATCAATGCCTTTTTAATATTTTCAATTTGTTTAATTTACAACCCGGCCTGGGCAAAAGATTGGCCGACCCAAAAAACCTTACCACTGGACTTAACTATCAAGGCGGCAGAAGCAGCCATCAAACAATGCCATGATGATGGCTTCAAAGTAAGTGTCGCTATAGTCGATCACGCAGGATTGCTTAAAGTGCAATTGAAAGCGGATGGCGCTGGCCCGCACACTCTGGATAGCAGTCACCGCAAGGCTTATACTTCAAACAGCTTACGCGGCCCCACACAACGATATGCGTTATTAGCGGTTAACAAACCTGATCTGCAAGGCCTGGCAAATATGAATGAGCGAATTCTGCTACTGGGTGGTGGATTTCCTATCATCATAGGCGGTGAAGTGATTGGCGGCGTGGGCGTTGGTGGTGCACCAGGTATTGAATTCGACGAAGTTTGTGCCAGTGCTGCGCTCAAAGTCTTAAAAGCAGACGATACTTTTGACAGCAAGTAGTTAATTCACAACTTATTTATTGAGGGCGCTTCTAAACATTCAGAGTTTGCCCAAATGCAAGGCGCAGAAAAAATTTTGCAGCGCAGCATATGTTTTATATGTAAGCAATAAATTTTTTCTGTAACACAGCAGTTGGGATGAAATCTGGATTTTTAGAAGTACACTTGATGCGCTTTTGATGCATACATTGCTTGCACGTAGGTAACAAAGACTTCTTCCAGAAACAAGCGTGCATTGAGTGGATGATGCGATAACTGTTGATGCGTATTTAAAGCGCGAGAATAAGCAATACATGCCTGTACGTTCATATGCTCGGCAAGTGACTGTATGGCAACTTGTTGATAGCGATAATAACGAATTCTCCCGCTGGTTTGATAACTCACCAGATCGTAACACCATTTTTGCAACCAACTGACTACTGTCGACAAATCCAATTGTTGCATGGCATCAGCCAGCGCAATTGGATTGAGTTTCTTTGGCACACTGATTTGCTGAACAAATTGTTCATGCTGGGAAAATAACTCGCTTGCACTAAATTGCAAAGCTGTCAGTGGCGCGAGACCAGCAGCGGTAAGGCACGCTTGTGGATCATCAACAGCCTGTTGTTGCAACCAATCAATGGACGTATCGACATCAGGTGCCGGCATTGCAACTTGTTGACAACGGCTGCGAATGGTCGGCAATAACTGCTGAGGATGATGCGTCACCAAAAGGAACAAAACATGTGCGGGCGGCTCTTCCAGTTTTTTTAATAATGCGTTGGCAGCGGCATTATTCATCATCTCAGAGGGATAGATGAGAATAATTTTGTAACCCTGCTGGTGGCCCGACATATAAACAAAATCGGTCAGTTTGCGAATTTGATCAACACTGATTTGTTGGCTGGCTTTCTTTTTACTTTTGGTATTGCTGGATTTTCCCTCAGCCACACTATTCTCAGCAGTATCAAGAGCCATTTCAGACAATGCTTCAGGTAAAATCTGATAATAATTGGGATGCCCATCTTGCTCAAACCAACCACAACTTTGACAGGCGTCACATGCTTTATGCTCGTGCGTTGGATTGGTACATAACATTGACTTCGCTAAATAACAGGCAAAATCAAACTTACCGATACCCTGCTGACCTTTTAATAACAACGCATGGCAGCGCAATTGCAGCGCAAAATTTTGTGTCAGTCGCTGCCAAATTTCCCGCTGCCAACTATAAATGTTACTCATGAACCAGTAAATTCTCCAATATTTCCTCAACCACAACATGCACAGCAGCTAAAGGCTGACTGGCATCAATATACTGGATTCGTTCTGGAAACGCCTTAACTCTTTCCAGGTAAGCAGCGCGTACCCGCTGAAAGAAGTCTTCCCGCTCCTTTTCAAATCGATCCGCCACATTAAGCTGATAAAGACGCTGCTGACTCAATTCAACCGGAACATCAAAATAAAGCGTTAAATCAGGCTGAATGCTCCCATGTATCCATTGTTCCAAGAACACTAACTTTTCATTATCAAGCCCCCTGCCCCCACCCTGATAAGCAAAACTGGCATCGGTAAAACGATCCGAGATTATCCACTTGCCTTGTTCTAAGGCTGGCATAATCACTTTATCCAAATGCTCCCGCCGTACTGCAAACATCAATAGCGCTTCGGTTTCAGGGCACATCACAGTGGTTTTATCTAACAATAAAGTGCGCAACTGTTCACCCAATGGCGTACCGCCAGGCTCGCGCGTCACCATGGCGTTCAAGCCTTTACTGCGCAGGAATGCAGCTATTTTTTCCAATTGTGTTGACTTGCCCGCACCATCGATGCCTTCCAGGGTAATAAATTTGCCTCGTTTCATATTTATTGTGTTGATCTATATATGTTGATCAATTCCCAAATTTCACCTAAATAAGCTAACATGTTCTATAAAACAATCAAGCACTTTTATCACATTATGCAAATTAATGCTTCCGGCTATTTAGAAAACACACACTTGATCGCTTCACCCAATTATGATCAACGCCCACAAGACGTTGAAATCAGTTTATTAGTCATCCACAACATCAGTCTGCCGCCAGATGAATTTGGCGGCAATGGTGTCATTAAACTGTTTACCAATCAAATCGATCCTGAAGCACACCCCTATTACCAAACTTTGTGCGGCTTGAAAGTTTCCAGCCATTTTTTTTTACGTCGTGATGGCAAGATTACTCAGTTCGTATCGTGTAATCAACGTGCCTGGCACGCGGGCGTCTCTTGCTGGCAAGAAAAACAACGCTGTAATGATTACTCCATCGGCATTGAGCTGGAAGGCAGCGACAACACGCCTTTTACCAATGAACAATATAATGCGCTAATAACACTGACCCAGTGTTTATGTGATCGTTACCCAATTACAGATATCGCCGGTCATGAGGATATTGCACCCGGCCGCAAGACAGATCCCGGTCCTTATTTTGATTGGCCGCAGTACATTGATGCAATAAACAACGCATCATATTTTAAAAATCGCCAGTTGCTAAAATCCTAAAAAATGTTTACTTTGATACGTGCATGGCTATACGAAGTATTTTTAAAAAATACCAATCCATGTCATCTTTGTCACGCAATTAATACTCAAGGAGAAATATAATGAAAAATTATGCCCCCAAAGTTACTTTAAAACACGCATTGATCCTACTTGCAACAACTTTACTATTTACCACCAGCACAAGCGTTTTTTCCTATGGCAACAAACCAGCCAAAGCAAAACAATCCGTCTACTTTATAGAACCCGCCGATGGCGCAACGGTTGGCCAGGAGTTCAAAGTTGTCATGGGCCTGAAAGGCATGACCATCAAGCCTGCTGGTGAAATGGTCGAAAATACCGGTCACCACCATTTATTGGTTGATGAAGAACCCATTGCAGAAGGCGAAGTGGTACCAGCCGGTTCACCAACTCACCTGCATTTTGGCAAGGGCCAAACCGAAACCACTCTAACTCTTGAACCAGGCCAACACACGCTCATGCTACAGTTTGCAGACGGCGCGCACCAATCCTATGGCGAAAAACTGCGTGCCAGTATTACGGTTAATGTAAAGTAAGCAAGGTATACTTGTGGAGTAATGATGGGGTACGCAGACCCCATCAGAAGTATTGTTGTAATACGATATTTAGTGAATAATCGCCTGCTTTAGCAGCTCTATCTCCGGTCGATTCAATGTCTCTGTTTTCAGTAATTCCTCCGCAGTCTGGTCTAATAACGCTCGATTAGCTCGCAGAATATTTATCGCACGTTCCAATGCCTGATCAACCAAAGTACGTACGGCGTTATCCACTTTATTAGCGGTCTCTTCGCTGTAATTGCGAGTCTGCGGCAACGGCATATTCGGTTGCAAAAAGACCGCTTGTTCACGATCATAAGCAACATTGCCTAACGCCTCACTCATGCCGTAACGCAGCACCATGGCACGGGCAATATCTGTTGCGCGTACCAGATCATCCGCTGCACCCGTGGATACTTCCTCAAACACGACTTGTTCTGCTGCACGCCCACCCAGCAATACCGCCATTTTGTTTTGCAATTCCACATGGGTCATCAGGAAACGATCCTCAATTGGGCGCTGAATGGTGTAACCTAGCGCACCGATGCCGCGTGGAATGATGGATACCTTATGCACTTCGTCCATGCCGGGTAGCGACAATGCGACCATCGCATGCCCCAACTCGTGAAACGCCACCACCCGGCGCTCATTTGGATTAAGCAAGCGGTTACGCTTTTCCAGACCGGCAACAATACGCTCAATGGCATTATTGAAATCATCCATGGTCACAGATGTTGCATTGCGCCGCGTGGCCAACAAGGCTGCTTCATTGATGAGATTAGCCAAATCAGCGCCGGTAAAACCAGGCGTTAATGCGGCAATTTGCTCAATCTGAACATCTGTATTCAGTTTCACTTTCTTCGCATGAACTGCAAGAATCTGCTCACGACCTATCTTATCGGGCCGATCCACCAGCACTTGGCGGTCGAAACGGCCTGCCCGCAGCAATGCCGGATCAAGAATTTCCGGGCGGTTAGTCGCTGCCAATAGCACGACACCACTACTGGAATCGAAACCATCCAATTCCGCCAATAACTGATTCAGCGTTTGTTCTTTCTCATCATGACCGCCGCCCATCCCATTCGCACCACGCGCGCGGCCCAATGCATCCAGTTCATCAATGAAGATAATCGCCGGAGCCAATTGGCGTGCCTGTTCAAACAAATCACGCACCCTGGCTGCCCCTACCCCGACAAACATCTCAACAAACTCCGAACCGGAAATGGAAAAAAATGGCACACCCGCCTCACCAGCAACAGCGCGTGCCAATAAGGTTTTGCCGGTTCCCGGTGGCCCGACCAGCAAAATACCCTTCGGTGCTCGCCCGCCTAAGCGCCCATAATTTACTGGATCTTGAAGGAAATTGATGACTTCAACCAATTCATCCTTGGCTTCATCAACCCCTGCCACATCATCAAAAGTCACCTTGGTTTCCTTTTCCACAAACACCTTGGCGTGACTTTTACCAATCGACATCATGCCGCCACTCATGCCACCACTCATGCGGCGAATAACAAACAACCAGACACCGATAAAAATAGCCATCGGCAAAATCCAGGAAAGCAGATCGCGCAACCAGGTGCTGTTTACAATACCGGTATAAATGACATCATGTTTATCCAGTTCCTCGGCAAATTCAGGCTCCACCCGCGTGCTAACAAAATCTTTAAAGCCATCCGCATGCTTTGTCTTCAGCGTCCCATAAATATGCTGATCAGTAATTGCAATCTCGGCCACCCGTCCCTCTTCCAGAAAATGCTGGAAACGGCTATACGGAATGGGCTCAACTTTGGTGTATTCGTGGTATAGGTTTTGCAGCAATAAAATGCTGAATATTGCTGCGATGACATACCAAAAATTAATTTGCTCTTTATTATCCATTGCTGTGTTTCACACTCCATCTTGAATCAATAAAGTTACGCTATGCGCGTCACTATTCTTGCTTGATATCCACCTTTGTTCCAGTTTCCACAAGATCAAACAGCGCCAATAACTCATGATTACGCATGCGAATACAACCTATCGAACCGGGCTTGCCCATTTCCACACTATCCGGACTACCGTGGATATAAACATAACGACGCATGGTGTCGACAGATCCCAACCGATTAAAGCCTCGCTCACAACCGGAAAGCCACAAAACACGTGTCAAAATCCAATCGCGCTTGGGATATTGTGCGCCTAACGCCGGGGTGTATATTTCACCCGTTGGTCGTCGCCTGATAAAAACAGTATTAACGGGTTGACCACCACCAATTTTGGCCCGAATAATATGTTGCCCCAATGGCGTACAAAAACTGCCACTCTGCTGCCCCGTGCCATTTTTGGCCGAAGAAATTGAATATTGCTGCATGATTTGATTATTATCGTCTAACAAAACGAGTTGTTGTTGCGCAATATTGATATTAATTTTCATTGTAAACCTACGCTATTGACTTTTACGCCGTTCGGCAAAAAATTGTTTTAACATGGCGCTTGCTTCCTGCGCCATGACCCCACCCGTTACCAACATATGATGATTAAGCCGTGTTTCAGCAGGCAGATCAATAATGCTGCCACAAGCACCTGTTTTAGGATCTGTTGCCGCAAAAACTAGACGTTGAATACGCGCATGAAATAATGCGCCAATGCACATGGCACAGGGCTCCAGCGTTACATAAAGCGTGCAACCCAACAAACGATAATTCCCCAATGCCTGGCCAGCATCACGCATGGCCATCACTTCAGCATGTGCGGTCGGATCTGCAGTTGTAATGGGACAATTATAACCACGTCCGACAATAACACCATCCTGCACGATCACCGCACCCACCGGCACTTCACCTGCCTGCCGCGCCTGCTGTGCCAACTCAAATGCGAACTGCATAAGGTGGGCGTCATCCGCTTCTAAATTTTGTTTATTTTCGTACAAAATAATTTTCTGACAACATGGATTTATCTTCTCAAGGTCAACTTTATCATGTGTTTTATGCTACATTCCTATCACAAAATAAACAGTATTCCTCAACATAACGCAAAATGTTCTCTCAAGCGCAATCCCAACTCCTGACTATTCGCGATATTTTACGCTTCTCGGTCAGTCAGTTTAACCAAGCAAACCTTTACTTTGGTCATGGCTCAACATCGGCTTATGACGAAGCAGCTTATCTTATTCTGAAAACGCTGCATTTACCACTGGATCAACTGGACCCATTTCTGGACGCACGTTTAACCGATGATGAACGAAATAAAGTGTTAGATATCATTGCACGTCGTGTTGCTGACAGAATACCTGCAGCTTATCTGACCCATGAGGCCTGGTTAGGGGATTATCGTTTTTATGTCGATGAACGCGTGATTGTGCCGCGTTCATTTATTGCTGAACTGCTGCAAACGCAACTGTCGCCCTGGATAACCGAACCCGATACGATTTCCTCGACACTTGATCTTTGCACCGGTTCGGGTTGTTTGGCGATCCTGCTTGCCCATTGCTTCGAGCATGCGCAAATTGATGCGCTTGATATTTCAAATGACGCACTGGAAGTTGCACAACAGAATGTGTTGGACTATGGTCTGGAGGACAGGATTAATCTCATCCAATCCAATTTATTTTCAGAATTACCAGAGCAACGCTACGATCTCATCATCAGCAATCCACCGTATGTCAACGCTGAATCAATGCGTGCATTACCTGATGAATACCGCCATGAACCCGATCTGGCTCTGGCCAGTGGTGAAGATGGTCTTGCTGCAACGCATGTAATACTTCAACAAGCTGCACAGCATTTAACCCATGAAGGTTTATTAATTGTAGAGATTGGACATAATCGGGATGCACTTGAACAAGCTTACCCTCAAACACCTTTTACTTGGCTGGAAACCAGTGCCGGCGACGAATTCGTGTTTCTGCTAAAGCGTGATCAGATTCCTGTTTAGCTGCCGTATTTACTCAACAAAATTCAGCAACCGTCTTATTTCCTTTTCATCCAATTCCAACCATTGCCCGCGTTTAACACGCGGTGGCAAGTTAATAGAGCCGAAACGCACGCGCATGAGACGACTTACCGTTAAACCAACGGCCTCAAACATGCGCCGCACCTCACGATTCTTGCCTTCTTTCAAGATCACACGGTACCAATGATTTGAGCCCTCACCGCCTTGATCCGCCAGATAACTAAATGACGCGGGACCATCAGCCAATTCGATACCCGTCGTCAGTTGTGTGATTTGTTCCGAAGTTAATTCACCCAGAACCCGCACGGCATATTCACGTTCCACTTCAAAACGGGGGTGCATCAAGCGATTGGCCAATGCGCCGTCAGTGGTGAAAATCAATAAACCGCTGGTATTAAAATCCAAACGCCCAATCGCTATCCATTTGGAAGACTTGAGATGTGGCAGCTTATCAAATACCGACGCACGACCTTGCGGATCCTGTCGGCTAACAATTTCACCTTCCGGTTTATGATAGAGCATCACGCGAGGCAAACGCTCTTCCAGATCAAAACGAATAATCCGTTTGCCAATTCGCACCGTATCTTCCGCCCCGACCCGGTCACCAACCACCGCCACCTTGCCATTCACACTCACACGACCAGCGGCAATCCATGTTTCCATTTCACGCCGTGAACCGAGTCCTTTTTGTGCCAATAGCTTTTGCAATTTATGCGTCGCAGACGCAGCTACCGGCAATTCCTCAGGAGAAATGGGTGGTTTTTTCTTAGGCAGCCTAATTGGCCGGTTTGCTCGCATTGATCTTTTGATCCAGAAATACTGTTAACAACTGTAATAAACGCACAAAAGCGTCTAGAAAGGCAGCTTCATCCCTGGCGGCAAACCAAGCCCACCGGTTAATTCCGCCATCTTCTCTTGTGACGTGGTTTCCACACGACGCACAGCATCATTAAACGCTGCTGCAATCAAATCTTCCAGCATTTCCTTGTCATCGCCAACAAGGCTGTCGTCGATACTGATACTTTTAACATCATGGCGACAGGTCATGACAACCTTAACCATACCGGCACCTGACTGGCCTTCGACCTCAATAGTCGCCAGTTTTTCCTGCATTTGTTTCATGCCTTCCTGCACTTGTTGTGCCTGTTTCATCATGTTTCCCAGATTGCCTCTCATTGTTGCCACCTCCACTATTTTTGAATAGGTTTAATTGTAGAAATTTTTAATTTTGCGTCAAAATTTTCAACCAGCTCCTGCACAATTGGATCTTTTTCTATGGCTGCAATAGCGTCAGCCTGCTTGGCTTCATCTTCACGCTGCTGTAATGCCACAGGTGTCAACCCTGTCACATCACCCACAGAAATACTCAGTGTCACTGATTTCCCAAAATATTCATCTAATGCCGCTTGAATTTTTTCCTGATATTTCTTTTCTAATATATGCTTATGTACTTCTGGCAAAGATAACTCAATTCTATCAGCAGAAAGCACTTTTGCTTCACTATGTTGCGCCAGCATTTTAGTCATACCCGTCAGCTTTAGTTGATTAACCAGCGTTGCCCAATCAGCACAAGCTCGCTCAACAGGCGCTTTATTTGTTGATTGTTGTGATTCATCCGGTTTAGCTGGTGCTGGCGCTGGTTTTCCTGAATGTGTCGTGTGCGGTTCCTTTTGAACACTTGGTGCGGATTTCTCAGGTGCCGTCTGCGCCACTGATGATAAATCCTCAGGCATAAACGTCAGCATGCGCATCAGCGTCATAGTAAAACCTGCATATTCATCAGGCGCCAGACTTAAATCACTGCGCCCATGCAATGCAATCTGATAAAACAATTGAATATCATCCGGCGCAAATGTCTTTGCCAATGCAAAAATGCGTGCATATTCCGGCGTATCCTCACTAATGGCTTGCGGCACCGTTTGCGCCAAAGCAATACGGTGCAATAACGCTGCCATATCCTGCAAAGCCGTATCAAATGAAAGACAACGCGCGTTCATTTCATCCGCCAGTGACAAAACCTGGACACCATCTTTTTGTACCAAAGCATCTAAAAAATCATACAGATAACGCTGATCAATAACGCCCAGCATAGCACGCATATCCATTTCTTCAACCTTACCCTGACCAAAAGCAATGGCCTGATCCAGAATACTTAACGCATCACGCATGCTGCCCTGTGCCGCACGTGCGATCAATTGCATTGATGCCATATCGCACGCGATCTTTTCTTGCGCCAGTATCTTGTTAAGATGATCAACAATCTGGGACAATGGGATTTGTTTCAGACTAAACTGCAAGCAACGTGATAAGACGGTAATGGGAACTTTCTGCGCATCGGTTGTTGCCAGCACAAACTTGACATGAGCCGGTGGCTCTTCCAAAGTTTTCAGCATGGCATTAAAAGCCGACTTGGAAAGCATATGCACTTCGTCAATGATGTATATCTTGTAGCGTGCGGCGGTCGGTGCATAAAGTGCGCTCTCCAACAGATCACGCATATTATCTACCTGGGTATTGGACGCCGCATCCAACTCGATTAAATCGACAAAATTCCCACCATCAATCTGGCTACATGCCGAACAAGTCCCACAAGGTGTCGCGGTCACGCCGCTTTCACAATTGAGCGCTTTGGCCAGAATCCGTGCGATGGTTGTTTTACCTACACCACGTGTGCCCGTGAATAAATAGGCATGATGTAACCTGTTCTGTTCAAGCGCATTGGAGAGCGCTTTGACCACATGCTCTTGCCCGGTCAACTCAGAGAAATTTTTAGGACGCCACTTGCGTGCAAGGACTTGTGTTTGAGCCACGATTTTTCTTGAATAAATGGGAAAAGCGAATAGATAATTTCAAGCCAATCAATACCGCAAAATCCAGCAGATGCATCCGGCAGATGCTCATCATAACATTGGGTGGCGAGCCAGACCCCCGGCACTCGCAAAAAATAGCTGTGGCTGCTTCCTTCCGGACCTGACCAGATTCACTACCATGCAATGCGGGGAGGCCCGCCATAAAAACTTTGTTTAATCAAATTACAACTCTGCGTCCAGCGACATTAGTACTCTTTCAATTTGATATTGACGGATTCAGCGTTCACAAGATGTTTCGGCACAAGGCGCAGAACACAGACAATGGTTATTCCATTGGCAAGTGCTGCAACACAGTGACGGGACATCTTGTGAGCGCCCTGCGGGTTAGCTTTTCAGCGCCACTGGCGGTGTTAGATCTTTTGACAAGGGAATGACCATTGCCTACAAGATCTGCCTTACCAGTAACACTGAAAAGCTAACTGAACCCATCAATATCAAATTGAAAGAGTACTAGCATCACACAACTGCCAGACTATTACAATTGATTTGCATTAAAAAGTGTCGGCAGTATACCACAACAGCTATTCGTGTCTCACCACAGGTGAGCGGTAAGTTACAAAGTAAATAATTTAAGTCAAATTATTTTATATGTCTGCTTGCACATTTCTAATCGCAGCTAAAATGTTGTCAGAAATTAATGTTGACCGACCGCTGGCAAAATCCACAAAAACAATTTCCGCACTGCCTTCAGCAGCAATTTTTTCAAGTTTCTGGCTATGAATCACATACTTCATGGTCAGTCGTTTTTCTTTTATCTGCGAAACAGTCGCACCAAGGATTATCGTGTCTGGATAGGTTAGCGGCAGCAGATATTTACACTCGGTTGCACCAAGAATTGGACCTACTTGGGTCTTTTCCATTTCTTCTAGCACGCCGATACTTTCAAAATACTTCAACCGAACATTTTCAAAATATCGAAAATAGACTACATTATTGATATGCTGTAGCGCATCCATATCGCCCCAATCCAATTCTTTCTGTAGCGTAATCGGGAACCCTGTCATTTGCAATGTCATTTTATGTGCCTCAAATGATTAAAAATTTGTTTCAAAACCTTCTCTCTTCGCCACGATGACTATTCTCGAACAAACGTTGAGTTCTATGCCTTGACCTTTCTAAGGTTGCTTGAAACGATCCACCCTACAGCCATTGCAATCAAAAATACTAACGATATAAAACATTTGGGAAAGCCGGTCTCAGTAGCTGGACAATTGGCAAAACCAAAAACCTCACCGGTAGAACCCATCAAAGCCAGTAGAAAAGCCGGTATGAACCCTGTCGCAAAAATGATCAGCGGCCAGCGCCCTTGCTTTTTTGCCAGGGCCATGCCCCAAGCGATGGTAATGAGAACATAGCAAACCAACACAACCACGCAAGCCGGCATCATATCAAACAGAACAGGGCAAGTCTGTGTGCCGCCCAAATGCAGCGCAGAAAGCGAAAATACGACATAAGCGGCAAAAGCAGAAAACCCCACCCCCAGTAAACACAGTCCTGTATTTAAGAATTCCTTTGATTTCATAGTTTATCAGGATCAAAGGTAATGCTGCGGTTATAGCCTACATTTGTAATACGGAATTTGCGGCCATTTTGCAGTTGCATATCCACGCTGGCGACCACACCGTCCCTGCCAAGTCCAAAGAATACAGTACCAGTTTGTGACGATGACAAGCCCTCATTTTTCACAATGTAGTCTGTCAGCGTGCGTCCATCCGTTAGCGTCACCGTGATTTTTGCGCCCAGGCAATAAACATTGTCCGGCATGGCGAAATTCAGATAACGGTTCTCCCCAGCGTTGCTGATCAGCGCCTTAGATTTACCATGCAAATTAACATGAATAATATCGGGATAGCCATCCTGATTAAAATCACTAATGAGCGGCGTAATGCCATACGCTTTGTTGACAGCATTCGCTTCGCTTTCAGCGGATGCAAATAGACCATCATCTCTTTGCAACAACAATCGCCCAGGCAACTTAATCAGTTTATGCGGCGGCAGGTCGACATAGTTTTCGGATACCAGCAAATCCTGACGACCATCCAGGTTGAAGTCCTCAAACACCGCGCCCCATGAAAACTCATAGTCGGCCACTTTAACGTCTTCAGCCACATCAGTGAATTTGAGTTCGCCGTCATTGCGCCAGAGTATCCATTGCTTGATGTAAACGTCCTCCTCTCTGAGATCACCTTTGGCCATAAAATCGGGTGCTGTTGTGCCGACATTTGAGAAAAAGATGTCCATGTCGCCATCATTATCAACATCACCCACGGCTACCGTCATGGGATAACCGTACTTGCCGCTCATAGGGGTTTGTTGGTTGGTAAATTGCATATTGCCGTTATTTTTATAAACTCGCGCTTCCCCAGTGTCATAAGCCACGATCAGGTCGGGTGTCAGGTTATCATCCAGATCAATGAAAGTGCCCTGAAACGTATTGTGCAAATAGGACAACCCGGCACGCTCGGTGATATTGGTAAAAGTGTTATCGCCATTATTCAGCAGCAAAAAACTCTCGCCGCCGTAACCTTCCTTGTGGAAGATATTCTGGCCCTCTACATGTTCTCGTTTGATGTAATTAGCGACATACAGATCCACCGCACCGTCATTATTCAAATCAGTCATGGCAAATGAAAGCGCTGTGTAGCGCTCCATCCCATCAATTTCAATTTTACTTTTTGCAAAGCCCGTATCGATGCGCGTGTACAGATAAACACCGGACTTGCGTGCAACAAACATATCGCTACGGCCATCATTATTTGTATCGATGACAGAGGCACCATAGGTCACGTCATCTGCATCTTTTTCAAATTCAATTGTATTTGTGATGTCAACAAAACCTTTCTCGGTATATTTGAAAAACCCGTCGGGCTGATTCATGCCGCCACCGAGAAAGACCTCCTCCACACCATCATTATCTAAATCAATTACCGCAGAGGCCATAAATGGTAGAGAATTTGACTTTTGATAGACATGGGTAAAATCAAGCGGCACTTCTGTAAATTTTGGTATCAGCGTATTCGCATCAGGTCTTATATCTGGATATGGATTTTGCGCATCCATATAAAAACGCCCGGCCACAAATGCCATCATGGCAATCACCAGCAATGGTATAAAACGCAAAACTTTGAATATTTTTTTCATATTTTTATCCCCTCGGATACTAAATTAACGAATTTTTATTGCTTGAATCATTGAAAAAATAAAGAAAATCCCAAATGCGACATTGAGCGCGATCGGCATGATGTACTTCCCGATCTCGGGTGCAAAGACATAAACCACAAAAGAGCCGATCAGCAATACAATTGGGTTAAAAATTGCGTGCCATTTCTGGTAATGTGAACGGCCGGTTAGAACTAAACCAATGAATATTAGGGACAACGTCAAGGTTGTTACGCGAATAATCGTTAACAATGTTTCATATCTGAGTTGATATAAGGCAATGAGCTCATCGACATTGATGCCTGTTTGCTGAAAATGTATCAGCGCCCCAATACTAGCTCTGGAACTAATCCAATCTGCGCCAACCATAAAACCGTACGCGCCAAGGACAAAAGCAGTAAACGCAAGTTTCTGACCGGCCGGTTTTAACATCAAATAAATATGCCAGCACCCCGCAACATAAAGCGGCGCACCCAGCACACAAAAAAAATGCCCCATCGTCTGGCGCTCA
>JAJFJK010000222.1 GCA_021774075.1 Nitrosomonas sp.
TATAATCGACCGGTTTGTGTTCCGGGCACCTTTTGTGGAACCGCTTTACACCACAGGTTATCAACAGCGCAAACCATCTACAGTCTTGCTTCCGGGAAAGCTGTATCTGGCTACGACCACTCAAGTCTACCCCGAGGTTACATCCTGGAATGGCACAATCGGCTTAGCACGAAAGGTTGTTGATGAACTGCTTGATGAGATATAGTAGATCTGTAACCAAAACCGCCAGTGCATCCATCGTTGATCTGGTTGAGCTTCAGAATCAGACCTGCTGTTGCTAGTTAATCGATCAGACGACTAATTAGCAGAAAGAAACTTTCTGAATCCGAAAGAATATGGAGTGTCTGGAATTTGTAACGATATAAGGATGACGATGGCTTCGAATCCAGAATCGCACGCGCGTGGCATTGACAAATTTGCAGCGTGGTGCCCACTACGTACTTTCTACGTACTGCTGACGGTATTTTTTATCGCGCTGCTGTTTCATTTTGATCTGGCTCCGCTCGAAGAAACTAACGGGGATGCACCGATCTATGTGTACCTTTCTAAGCAGGCTGCAGAATCCAATGTATTAGCCTACTATCATCAGAACGCGCATGATATTTTTCAGCGCGGCCTGGATAAAGCGCAGCAGGACCCTAAAGTGCACTGGGATACGCATGGAGATATTAATGCGAATTGGGATACGCATTGGAGCTTTATGCGCATTGGTCACATTCTTTTGCTCGGTGAAGTTACCCGGTTTTTTGGTACTACCGAAACTGCGCTTGTGGCAATGCAGTGGTTGTACCGGATCTTCATGGCACTGGGCGTCCCACTTTGTGTAGTAATTGGCTTGCGTTTGGTGACTCTGTTGCGATCTGAAAAACCTGATGCGATCTGGTGGGTAGGGTACCTTCTTGCAGCAATAACTTATGTTGCCTCGGATAGTTATCGTGGACTTCAAGGTAACTTGCTTAGCGAACCTCCAGCATTCCTAATCTTCGCTCTCTTCACCGTGATGTTGCTGATAGCTACTGAACGCCGGTCTTTAGCAATCGGGGCCTGTACGGGTTGTTTATTATTTGTGCTGTTTTTCATCCGGGTTGATACGGTTTTGCCAGGAGTGACTTTCTCGATTGTATTGTTGACGGCAATCGTGATATTGAGAAAGTTTGAAGCTATACCAAGTATCGTCACTGCTGGCTTGGTTTCATTAACTTTTTACTTGCTTTATGCATGGTGGTTTTCTCCATTAGTCAATCCGCAGACTTTGGCAGATTTTTCCTCTGTAGCAAAGGAAATGTATCCTGGGGCGCCAGCCAAGGGCCTATTTTCCATCACGGTTGCAGGCGGCTTGCTGTGGGTAGGGGCTTGCGCAGCGCTGCCGATGTGGCGCGATCCTGTGATTCGTTTTGCACTAGTATGGCTCGGATTAGCGTTACTGCCTATAGTGATGAATAGTTTAAATGGACACACAGTTCAAGCGCGTATGGCTTTTCCTGTTGTACTGCCGCTTTTGGTTCTTTCTGGCGAGGGCTGGAGTTGGATTCTGCGGAGTTTTATAAAGCAGCGAAAAATTTACCCTTTGGCAGTAGCTTCTGGCCTTGTGGGGATACTGGCGTTTGCTCCCTACTCGCTGGTAATGCAAGGATCTCGCAACTTTGCGGTTAATCATCTGCCACCTGAAACTCACAAATACCTATTTGTTTCATTGTTGAAAACTGGCGCTATCGGACCTGCCCCACAGTATCAAGATTCAAGCCTGGGCTTGCTCGTTCGTCCGATAAATGAGCGAATGAATCTGGACTATTCAAAAGCACGAGAAATAGGAAATTATTTGTATGTTCCCGAGCGGCCTGCTTATTTGTTATGGCCAAGCGGTAGCAGATTGGCTGGTCAGATTCAGATGCCAATATCATCAGGCATAAGACTGTTCCGGTATTTTGGTGAAGAATATTCGGAACATGCTGAATTGACAAAACTTCTGAACAAAACTGATGCCGAGCCTTGTACTACACGAGTGCCGACAGAATCGGAGCCTGTGGTATTTTGCTCAACCCTCACCCCTTCGGGTTTGGAAGTTTTGCGCAAGGACAAAATTCCTTTGTATATTCTTGGTGTCGATGGGTATCCAATGCCGGATATGCCTCAGGTAGAACTTAAAGTTTTACTATCAGCATCGCCGTTTGTGCTATATGGGATTGATGAGTAGTTGGTAGTGGGTCGGGCTGTCGGTCTTTTGTCAAAAGGGCTAATCGGATGGTGGTAATTTAGTAATTATGCATGCTCCATAATAATATCCGTGCTTATCCGGTTGTCACACCAAGCCACTAGATGGTTTGTGATTGGGAGCAGGGATATACCTTTGGAAGTATATCCCTGCTCCCAGTAGATCAATAGAAATTTTAAAAAATCAACCGCAATATCCAGTTAATAAAATTTGAAATCTGAGTTCTCGGACAGCCTCCTATTTGACGCAGGAGGAATACTTCTTGGGGCAGGTCGTATCGAGTCCGCCGGCTGGGTCTCTTGTTTGATCACGCCAGTTTAACGTCTCCAGCACTTTCGAATAATAACGGTGGGACCGCGACCAGATGATGTGAGTGGCTTTCAGCTCATCCCGTGCAAAAGATAGGAGTTCGGAGACGGTAGGTCTATGGCCTTTCCTGTCGTGTCGAGTATTGATATAATTCGAAGGCATCACCGAAGGTACCAGGGGCACAATTCCAGAAAGTTTAGGATAGTAGCTATATACACCATCAGGTGTATTTGATTCACCTTTGACATTTAGACCATAATCTCCTGGACGGACATCCGGGCCACCCAGCGATGTTCCCATTTCTTTGAGCTGGCCGACAAATGATTTAAGAATCGGACGCGGATAGTTTACAGACTGGATTGTCATGGTATTTGGGAAACTTTTACGCATCTCTTTGTTTACTATGATTAAATTATCATAAAATTGTTTCCGCTGATTGCTGGATATCGCTTTTATAGGCTGCCCCATGGCTGTTTCTTCCAAGCCGATACCCTCAAAGTAGGGGTGGGAGTTGTAATGCTTCCCCATTGCGCGAATTAGCTGAACTAGACGATCACGGACTTGATTATTCCATAACTTGATGTTATGTCCTTTAACTTTTTGGCTACCGCCGGAAGCGGAGAAAGCGAATTCACCTCCCTCATAAAGTTTTGCTTTCAGATAATTTGGCGTGATAACTCGTTCAGGCGTGAATGATTTAGTTTGCAATCTTATGATAAGCCGTTTTTTTTGTTTAGCAAGTTCAGCCAGACGCTTGTCAATGGATGTGAAGTCATAATCGCCCTTTTTTGATTCCAGCTCTGCCCACCGATAACCAATGTGCACCCCACGCAATGCTGGCGTTTCTTTGAGTTCACGGTACACGTTCTTTAGATATCTAGGCTCATCTTTTCTCTTATTTAGAATCCCATAGTAATGACCTGGATGCCATTTGACTGCAGTGTTGGCGGCATATGTCGTTCCCCAGGGAACCAAAACCATGCTTATGACGAATAATGATGCCATCAATATGGCATGCATTTGTCCGGCGGTAATGGAGAGGCTGGCATTGATTCTGGATTTTGTGGCGGTTGGTGTCAGCGGGATGGTAGTCTGTAATGCTTGGTTATTGGTATTTGTATTAATTTTAATCATAATTCTCCGTTTTCTATTTTATTTTATAGTTAAGCAGGTGAAATTGAATGGATGCATGTCAAATTTAAAAAAAGGTCAAAGAGTTTGAACTGCTACGGATAACGAACCCTACTTGATACTGAAAGCTCAAGTTTCGGAATTCAAAATTGAATAGAATCTTACTAATCTTCATTATCCATGACTTCTTGCCTCAACGTAAAATGATCTAACTGCAGCGTTTGCACAAAGAAATAATTTATGTGCTCTTCAATTACCTCCATAATCTGGTCAGTGGTGCGACCTAGGAGGCTGTCCGAGAATAGGATGATCTACTGCGGGAAAGCTATTTTGGCCAGATTCCCCAATCATTTTCGTTAAATAGAACAACTATTCGCCTCAAATGATCAAAAAAACTGACTCAAAATTACTTCCCCTCGCTACGACCACTATTCTCGGACAGCCTCCTAGTTGCTGCTTAATACTTAGCAGGCCATCAACTAACTAATTTCTCACGGCACTAACTAGCAGCCCCATTCCTTTTTTGTTTTTCAAAGACAAGCATGCAGAAGCGAATGGCAGATACATGGATTAAAGCAATATCTGTGCCAATTGTGATCTAATATTATTATACAGTAGGTTAAGTGAATTGAAATTAAGTGCCGAAAGTTGTATTGTTGTCAATTGCCAACAAGTTATTGCCTTTATTATGCAATAATCTGTTTTTTATGCATTTTTCTTGTCTCCAGAAATAGACGGGCAGGTGAGGGAAAGCAGACAGGATTTTGGTGCGGATATTTTTTTATCCATTCTTACTAACTCTAACTGACTAGGAGGCTGTCCGAGAATAGCCTATAAGACATAATTTTCACGGCCTGTTTTGCATGTTACTCTCCCAAAGATAGACCGCGATATTATTAGCGTAATCTCTATATCAACAGTGTGTTGTGGCATAACTGCGCTTTAATTTACTCAACGATAGCGGCATGACCATTCCCTTCAAAGTTAGTCCAATAGAATTTCACCGCAAGCAGCAGGATATTGGAAGACGGAAACTTGAAAAACGAGGATCGGGTCGGGGTGATGGGATTGCACCCATCACCTCTCCCACACCACCGGACATGCGGTTTTCCGCATCCGGCGGTTGAACCCAGTGACTTAAGATGTCACGAAATCTGATGGAACCCATAAACCCCAATGTTTTAACCAACTTTTGTTTAGTGCAAGTTTGTAACATCGGACAACGGGCCAAACGCCAAGCACCAACCAAGCTACTTGCTAGCAAAATGGACAAACGAACTAAATCTGCCACGGTTATCCCATTACGGACTAAAAGAAACCGGGCTGGATCAGGTCATCGCCAACTGCCGTGACAGCAGCATGAAAACCAATCCTATTGTTTTGACGGATGATGAAATTAGGCGGGTTTTGGTGAATCGGCTGTGACCGTAGCAGCTAAAAAACAATGTATCTCTTCTCATGGAAAATCGACGATAATTGTATCTTGTTTAAAATTGACGAAGAAAGAATCATAATCTATCGAATCAAACATAGAAAAGAAGCTTATAGAAAGAGGTGACATTATGGAGCTTCATCCACAAGTAATAGAAAAAGAAGGAAAAAAAGAATTCGTTGTTCTTCCATACGAAGAATTTAAAGCACTTGAAGAGGTAATGCATAATTATGAAAATCTTCCGATCTCAGAGAAACGAAAGAAGAATGTAAGGATCAAGCAGGCGTGCCAGTTGAAAAAATTCTTTCAGATTTAGGTACTAAAGAATAATTAAGGTCTCATCTTGCACATAGCTTCATTATTTTTTAGACACCTGTTTTCCACAAATAGCCCTAGATTATTCATCTCAACTAAATCTTTTTTATTGGATGACCTATGGCACCCCAAAAACCAATCTCCACCAAGCATCAAATTAAAATTACAGTTGATATATTTATGATGAAGGTAATGATGTCGAGCAAGGTATTTAAAATATCTGGTTTTTATTACCAATCTCATGAATGGTGGGGCCGTATCTATTGCCTTGTAATAAGGGAGATGAATATAAGGATGGACATACTCTGCAACCCAGACATAAAGAAATAGTGGTGCAAGAACACCCAAAGCAAACCAAACTCCACCCAAATAACAAATTACTAAAAGCCACAAAAAATGGGGGTAAAGATATTGCATTCTTTTATAAAAGCTTCCCACCCTGAGACCATAGCTATTAAGAACAACCTGCTCTCTTCCATTTTTAGTTAAGAAATCACTTAATTCTCTTTCTTGCTGTTTGGAGTCAAACATTGTCACATAATCAGTTTTGAAGGTTTTACAATGATGAACAACATGATGTGAATACCACGAATTGTTGATATAAGCACCCAAATGACCTAATTTACGCCAAGATTTTCTTCTACGCCCCTTGGCATGCAGAATATTTCGATGAATAACAGATTCTGTAATTGAGAAAAGAATGTATCCCAGTATAACTCCTAAAATGATCTGACCTAAAGTAACCATAATTACATTCTAAATCTGTTCCTTTGAATCGGTCCGACTTTTCCGGAGACTTTTTAGTTTGAGTCAAGCTGCATGAGCTGACTTTCTCAGTTGGCGATAATGTGCCATTTCAAATTCTGCCAGCGGAATATTTCCAATCGGCTCCAGCAACCGGCGATTGTTGAACCAGCCAACCCACTCCAGGGTGGCAAATCCCACTTCATGAATATTGCGCCAGGGGCCGCGATGACTGATGACCTCCGTCTTGTATAATCCATTAATGTTTCAGCCAACGCGTTGTCATAAGAATCGCCAACGCTGTTAAAATACTCCAAAAGAAGAATACGCAAATCTTTCGAGAATTACTTTGCCTGACATATAAGCCTCCAAATTTTTATTACAAATGGATTATTTCAAGCTCAAATTAAACAGACCTCAGCGCCTGATGACTAGAGCATGACCAATATTCCGCTTAAATATAACTCTCAAGACTAAAGCTGCTACTCCGCGGCAACAACTTTCTGCCCATTGAGAAAACCTTATTTATTTAAAAATTCTTTTGTCGACTCATTTCCTGCTCTGACAAGAGCATCAAGACGGGTTTTTTCCATAGCAAATTCTGTTGTTCCATAACCTTGTGCTGGTAAACGACAAACAATGTCTTTATGAATCACAATTTCACTATTATCGTGAGCACCTGTCATGGTATCAATTAAGCGAATTACCCGTTGAGTAACTTTTAATTTGCTGACTGAGCTATCTGTTTTTTTCGGTTGACCTTGCACTTCAAGAGACTCGTCAATTAGAAAACCTATTGTTCCGGCGTCATTGGCTGCCATATCGTTGCCCATCACCTGCTCTTCATGACTACCTTTTTGAGGGGTATTATTAACAAGAGAGATAGGAAAATTGGATAATACACCCCCATCTACAATACGGTGACCGGTAATTCTTTTTCCTAAATACCTCCCCCATTCTTCATGCCAAACTACTTCTTGCCATACAAACGGAATACTCATGGACATTCGAACAGCCATAATCACAGGACAATTTGGTGCAGTACGATGGTTTAGCACTAACATTCTATGATCATCCGTATCTGTTGCTACTAATGACAGTTCATTCTTAACTTTCTCATGCTCATTAAATTCTTTTAATGTAATACCAGCATTAAATCCTTTTTTCGTTATTTTTTCCTCTATCCACTTGAGAAACTCATCGCCGACAAATAAACCACCACACTCAGTAAAAGAAAGTAGTTGACAGAACAAATCTGATCGCATCAAACCCCCAATTAATGCTTCATCAACACGCTGTTCTAGCGTTTCACTTGGAATATGCAGGTCTATTTTTCTCAACATCTTCATCAGGTCACTATTAGTCACAACTTCTTTATTAAAATCAGCACGTTCAGGTTCGTCCATAAAAGAATCAAAGCGAGGTTTTCCTTCATGCTGTTCATTAACTGCTTCAAGCATTTCTTCGGGCGCAAAACCTGCAGCTAACAAAGTGGCTGTAATAGCACCGGCCGACGTTCCAACCAACCGACGGGTTTTATATCCCTTTTCATTAAATGCCTCCATCGCGCCGACAAAAACTGAGCCTTTAGCCCCGCCACCTTCAAAAACCAAATCATATATTGTTTGTGGCATTGATTATTCCTTTAAAATTTATTCTGAAAACTCTCTATCTCCGATCCGTGATGAACCGAACATATATAAACCAAGTCAATATTAAAAAGACTGCTTTGCAATCAATAAACAACCCCGTGGCAAGACCACGGGGAATCACAAGTTCAATTTGAGCTACGCATTGCCTCAAAAGAAAAGGTAACCGAAGGCTCATAAACTAACTAGTACTGTAAATGTAGAGCAAGAACGGATATGCTTATTGGAGCAAAGATAATTGATAAATTGCCATCTATATTACTGATATTTGGATTTTGGCAGCTCAAAATGTGGTCCGTCTATAAATGCTCTTTTTCCAGCTTTACGTCTTCGTGCCACATATTCAGCCACAAGATCTTCAGTCGATTCTTCAGTTTCTGTTAAAACAATATCCCATGCCCCACCCCACCGAATTGGAATATCTTTCTCTTTTGCAACCATCCGAACGGCTTCGGCAATATTGTATATAGGGTTCCATTCCCAACGTAGCTTTCCATTTATAAATGGCACAAGATCAACTGCATGGCCTGTAATATGCCTAGAATTAAGAGTTTGGCTTGCCCCACTCTGGACTAATTTTTTCTGTTCCTCAAGCGTTCGAATGCCATCATGCACAGAAAAATCTTGAACCGTTAATGCAATCGCACGTTTAACGACAGCCACCAAATCTGAATGAACACCTTTTAGTTCTTCAAGTGATCTTTTCCCAAGCTTAAACTCACTCATTCTTAATCTCCTTCTTCTATTGTTGCAGCCTCAGGCGCCATTGTTTTGAAGGTTGCCTTATTAACTGAAGAACGCCCAGCCCATGCCTCTGCAGCTGCTCCAGTAGCAAAAAATTGAACATGTTTCACACCAAGCTCTGGATCTCCAAATGCCCCAAACATACGAGTTTTATTTTTAAGAGATGCGAAGAAAGAGGGAGCATTTACTTCCCACATATCCCCAGAATCTACATTGTCTCCACATTCATTATTTTTTGTAATAAAAATAGGAGGATAAGCAAACTCCGCTCGATTATATCCAAGCTTAAAACTTGTAGGATAGGGACCACCAGTTCCATTCCAAGCAACTTTAACCCCAAACGCAGTATCCGTTGCAAAATAAAATGCTCGCGATCTGGTTACGGCTTCTTTATCCGTGTTTGTAATCCAATGCCAAAACTTTTTTATAGGACTACGTGCATCGGGCTCTTCATTTAAGCAAATAGGATCTACTACAATAGGGTCTACAGTGGAAGAAGCGACACCGGATGCAAGCTTTACCGCTGCATCCCCACCTGCAAATACAGATGTTATGGTGGGATTAAACATGGTTCCACTAGTACCGAATGATCCTAACAGCGGCAGTGTGTTTTCCCCACTAATAGTGTCCTGATAAGTTGGTGTGATGGCTAGCTCCCGCCTAGCAATAGTAATCTCTGCGGTTGGGGGTGTATTATCAATATCGATCCCTACATTTGTTTTTGTAATAAATAATATTCGGTCATATCCTGCACATCCCGATAACAACAATATCCAAATAGCTAACATCGTACATTTTTTTAAATTCTTATTCATGGTTGTTCTCCTTATACCCTGAAGAGTTTTCGGTATCAAAAAGATTATCTGGTTTGATCGGGTAAGTTCCTATTCGGAACTGAAAAAAATCATTACTCGGCGGGCGTTCGATAGTTATAGCTACATTTTCATCATAAATAAGAATATGTTCACGCTGGTCATAGCCCACACTCATTCCTAATGAACCATTATCCATACCAACCGCAATTCCCGTCATGCTAGCTCTCCGAATAATGGCTTGTTTTTCTTCCTCAGGTGGAGTTACTTTCATTGAGAGGTGGCCAAAACCCAAAATATGCTCAACCCCAGAAACACGATCATGGTAATACACAGCACAGCCGGGCAATACTATGCTTGCTAAAGAAATAACTATAATTTCAAATGTTACTCTGGGCGAAAACATCTTGACTCCTTAGTCCCACCTGTAAAGAAAGATCTGTCTGAGACGGATATGGTTTCTGGTAATCATTTCATAGAGCATTGACATAGATCTTCTATACATAAACAACGACCACATTAAACCACCCATATTTTGTAACTTTTCAAAACCAATGCTAACGTTTTATTCCTTAATCTTGTCACTTTGACCCAACTCCTTTATACAACAACCCAGGCCAAAAAGAATGACTCAATTGAGTCATTTTTAATGTTCAAGCCATAAATGATTGCGCTATACAACCCCCTGAATCTTTCGATTAGCGTTATTTTATAAAAAAGGACTGCGGTATCAATATTCAAGCAACCATTTTAGCCACTCTTTCTGCTATTGCGACCGCTTGAGCTGCTCGACGAACGACTTCTGCAACTTTCTGTAATTTCTTTTTTTGCACTTTGAGGTCTTTATTGATTGCCTCAAGTTCTTTTTTTGCATTATCTATCGCGTCATTGCTTTCCCCCGCTCGCCTGTTGTCAATCGTTTTCCAGCATTTGGTCAATGCTTTAATCTGGCTGTTGATCTCTGCGCGTTCAGTAGGGTCAGTGACTTGTTCGAGTATGGCTCCCAAATCCATAATGCATGTTGAGAGGTCATCAAGAATATCTTCAATCGTTTTTGCCATGGTTTTCCTCTTGACATTCACTTTTAGGAGGTTCTAGGTTCTAGGTTCTAGGTTCTAGGTTCTAGGAGGCTGTCCGAGAATAGTAATCGTAGCGAGGGAAAGTTTCATCTTGAGGCAGATTTTTTGATCATTTGAGGCGCATAGTTGTTCTATTTAACGAAAATTATCGGGAAATATGACCAAAATGGCTTTTCCGCAGTAGATTATTCTATTCTCGGACAGCCTCCTAGTTACTCAGTTGATCCACATTGGAGAGTAAAGCTCTCGCATTCTTCACAAATTTAACGACAACACCTGCTTTGTCGCTAAGCGCCGGATTTTGTATTGCTTCATGCGCTTTCAGCAGATTTTCAGCAGCATGATCTAACTCCGCTACAAATTGAATCGAAGGTCGTTCAGCAAGTTGGTCTTTTAATTCATCTTCTACCACCTTACCGGCGGCAATGGTTAGGAAGGCTTTTTCGGATTCAGACACCCCATCTCTCCGATACCCTTCTCTAAATGCCATAAACCACTTTTCCCGTTCACCACTGGAATTCAATCGATTCAAAATAAAACGAGTTTGTTGGCGCTTTATATCCTTTCGAAGGATATTCACAATCGTTTCAACATGTTCATGGGCCAAATTAATCTTCTGGTAAATAATTTTTCTTACTTTGACATTAAGATATATTTTCTCCAATCCTAAAATAGCACGGCTCAACACTTCTTCATCAGGGTTAGCAGGTTTTCCTTAAATGACTCAAATTTCCTGCAAGCGCCTGAGAAGCTTTTTCAATATTTTCATCGTCATTAAAATTGGCGATTTCGTTCAGGCTTATCGCATATTGCGCAAGCGCTGCAACAGCCGCACGATTCCGGCGCACCTCGGACATTAATTGCTTATGTTCCGTTGCACATTTCCAAGGCACCTTGTCCGTACCATCCTGATTTTTACAGTATTCGCTTTCTTGTTCAGAACCCAAGTAAATCGTCATTTTCGCGAGTTGCCTGTCTGTCTCCAATTGCATGGCGTAAAATTTACCAGACGCTTCTGAGAGTGCCTGCGCACCTTCTGAAAACTTTCCCACTGCTTTCAGGTTTACACAACCAGCCAGAAATGCGCAGACAAATAGAACACCAACGCGCTTTCTGTTCAGATCTAATAACATAACGAGCGCTCCTGTACTTTCCTCTAAATTAGAGACCGACAAAAATCCCACTCACCCAACCCACACCAACATCTCACTTCGAGTCGAAACACCCATTTTGCTATAAATATTTTTCAAATGATTACGCACGGTGTGATAGCTGAGGTGTATCTTTTCGGAGATTTCACGGGTGGAGATGCCTTGGTGAATCAGCATGGCGATTTCCAGTTCGCGGTTGGTCAAGCCGACCCTGTTCAATTGATTGAAGATTTTCCCAATTTCGTTAGTGACTCTGGATAAACGCAGTAAATAGATGCATCCATTTTTATGCAGGCCTTCATTTACCAATGTCAGGGTAATTTCATACAGGCGCTTGCCTAATTTTGACAAAAAACTATGGCCTATTATTTTCTTTTGTTTGATGACCCGAACGACAGAAAACACCGTCGATAATAATGCCTCTCTTTCTTTTTCAACGGTTCTTTCAAAAGCATGATTCTGAAATACTGTAGCGCCATCATCACGCAAAATGGCCATCGGTTCGGCTTGATTGAGCCGACGTCCTATTATTTTTTGGTAATTTAAACTTTCTTCTTGAAACATGACGAGCTTAATGGTCTGTAGCAAAATAGGCCTGAGTATTTTCAGCAGTTCGATATCACGCTGGCTATATAATCGCTCTTGAACACTCAGGCGGCAAAAATACAGCGTGAAAATTTGCCCCGGCGCATCAAATAACGTAATCATCGTGCAACAGCAACTATCTTGTTGCCAGGACTGGTCTAACGGATAGGCATTACAATACAAACCATCGCAACCAAAGGTATTGGTAGCTACTCTCGGGGTCATATTGCTTGTTACGAAATCCCCGAATATTTGCGTCCGTATGGCCGTTTTCAAGAATCGCTCCCAACTATGTTGGCAACATGTGGACTGATTGATGCTACCCATCAACTGCACGGTGTCGTGTTCTCCTACCCGCCGCACATAAAACACACCGTTACAATCCATCAATGGAATTAATGCTGTTCTTAATAACTGATTGAAATCAGTCCTGGTTTGGCAATTACCCAGCCAGTTGATAACCGCCAAGGCAGCTTGATGATCTTCACTGGTTAACACATCCAACACTATTTCTTGATCCATATCCACCTCCCCCGCATTCTTATTGTTTATTAATATAGAAGCTGTAGATTGAGTAGTACTCTGTAACAATATAACAAACAGATTAACCTACTACCAGCCCGTTGCGCTGCACTGGTAATATATATCCTCCATGGATCTCATACTGTGAGTATCCGCACAAAGCGAGCGCTTAAATCAAAAAATTTAAGGGCGCCTCTAAAAATTCAGAGTTCGCCCAAATGCAAGGCGCGGAAAAAATTTTGCAGCGCAGCATATGGTTGATATGTAAGCAAGAAATTTTTTTCGCAACGCGGCAGTTGGGATGAAATCTGGATTTTTAGAAGTGCCCTTAAGTTTAACTGTGGTTTTTGGAATGAACTAACGATTCCCTAATTGGCAAAACCTATCGGATCAATTCTAAATTCACCGCCACAATTTGATTTAAAACTGCGGCCAATAGTATTCAGCAAATCTTTCAAATCGGTATTTCTCTCAAGCACATCAGTCAAATGAATATAGACATCGACCAGATTTCCGTTCTTGCATTTTAGTTCAATGCTTTTATGCGTGTCTGTGCCATGGACGCAGTCGATGCGCTGAATTAACGCCTCTTCTGTTACTGTCTCGCCAATATTACGAGACATAAAATAGCCAATTCCAGACGCATTAAATTGGCTCGTCAGATCGACTGCAACTTCAAAGTATTCATCAATGGTCAATTTTGTCTGGCATGTACCATGTTTAAACCATTCGTGACGCTGTAGGCAGGATCCTGCGGCTGCGCTCGGCATCACTTGTTCAAGACCACTACGAATTCCAGTGAAAAGTTGTAGTTGTGGGTAATCACAGAAATCACCCGGTTTTCTGTTTATTTCTCCGCAATACCCATACTTTGTGCCACATTCACGCTTGTTTGGCCATAAACCGTGCAGTGTAAAATTATTGGCTTGATAAGACTTGGCATCATCTATTTGGCATTCAGGCTTGCTACGGCCTGGCCCTGTTTCACAAAATGCTGGTTGCCAGCTCAAAGCCAGCACATAACTATCTTCCAGTCCCGCTGTGCGGCAATCATTATTACCGCCTCCGCCACTTCCACCATGACCACCACTATCGCCTATCTGAACATCTATTTGGCCGCAATTTTCAGCGACCCAACGTTCTTGCGGCTGCGCATTAGGAATGTTTAACCGGTACCAAGACGGATTGACGGCTTTATTGACCTCAACAACAGAATAGCTTTGCCCAATGACCAGCTTTGCATCATCAGGATTGGTTCGTTTATTTTTAGAAACAAAAGCCTCACAATCTTGTGAGGCTTTTAAAGTACCGCTTGCAGTCGTGCTGGCTAAAGAACTGGTTGATACAGTATAGAATACAAGGAGAATGGCAATAAACTGCGTCAGTTTAATCATGTGATGTCCTTTACAGAGTGTTGTTTAAGACACTGAATGTCATGTTGCGAATAAAAACATTTGATATAAACGATTATTTTTCCACGTAAATATGTACTAAACGAGCAATGTATTGTCAAATAGCATCTCATCTTTATTCGATTTACGCTTAGTTTGATAGCTTCCCATTTAACATCTTCACCACACCACCCATTTCAGTGTGACCAATACGGGCAATACCACCATGCCTGATTTTGATTCGGTAAAGATTAGCTGGTGCTACATGAAGCGTCCTTGCAATAACAGCACGAATCACCCCAGCATGGGCAACGATGAAACAATGCTTATTTTGATATCGCTTGATGGTATCGTCATAAGCTGAACCAACGCGACCAATAAAATCATCAAGAACTTCTGCACCTTGTGGTCGATTATTAACCGGATCTTTTAAGAAAGCTTGATATTCTTCAGCCCTGCCAATTTTTATCTCATCGTGGCTAAGGCCTTCCCACGAGCCGAACCCCACTTCTTTAAATTGAGGCTCTATGGCAACATTTATGCCATGACGCTCCCCCAATGCTTGTGCAAATTCCTGGCAACGTTTGAGCGGTGAGGTGATGATCTGGTCCCACGTATGATATTCACCAACAGCATCCCACATCTGGCACCATCCCTTCTCGGTGAGTGGGTCATCAACATTATGGCCACGATATTTGCGCCCACCTATTGGTTCGCCATGACGAATTAAATCAATAATAGTTTTTGTCATAAAATACTTTTCACTGGAAAACACCGATACTATTGCGATTAATAAATACTGGCAACAGCTAACCTGTATGAATTGAATAATGGATGATGTGGCCTTACATAAAGATTAAGCCATCAACCATTGTTGTAAGGAGAGGGTTATGAGATTTTTGAAATTCGGTCTGCAATTATTGTGCGGCATTTTTTTTCTTACTTTCCTAACGGCTGCTTCAATTGCGGCAGATGATCCAGATCCTTATGCCAAAAAAAGAGCGGCAATGATCAATGTGATTGAGCAGGATGTGCGAGCAGGCTACGTCGCCCTGGAAGAAGGCGAGCTGGATGACGAAGTCACCAAAGCCCTGGGCAGAGTGCCACGTCATAAATTTATACCGCAGCATTTACGACAAGCCGCTTATCAAAACCGTCCGCTCCCGATAGGCCATGGGCAAACGATTTCGCAACCCTATATCGTGGCCATCATGACGCATCTGTTGCATGTCGATAAAAATGATCGCGTACTGGAAATCGGCACAGGCTCAGGTTATCAAGTCGCTGTACTGGCTGAGCTGGTAAAAAAAGTGTACAGCATTGAAATAATCGAACCACTGGGTAAGCAGGCAGAAAATCTTTTGCAACGCTTAGGCTATGAAAATATTGAGCTGGCAATCGGTGACGGCTATTACGGCTGGGAAGAACATGCGCCTTTCGATGCAATTATTGTAACCGCCGCAGCCAGCCACATCCCGCCGCCGTTGATCAAGCAACTCAAACCCGGTGGACGCATGCTGATTCCTGTTGGTTCGCGCTTTATGGTGCAGGAATTGTTATTGGTGCAAAAATCTGCAAGCGGTGCAGTCACTACCCGGCAAATGTTACCCGTTGCCTTTGTACCCTTAACTGGTAAACATTAAAGGACATCTCTAAAACCAGAAAAAGCAATTGACCACCACCCACATTTGCTAACCACATGACATTACGCCCGCCATTTTTCACTATTGCCTTGTTATCATCAGCAATGCTGGCGTATGAAATTTTACTCATGCGGTTGTTTTCCATTATTCAGTGGCACCATTTTGCCTACATGATCATCAGCCTGGCCCTGTTGGGTTTTGGCGCAAGCGGCACATTTGTTTCAATATTTCGGAAAGTTTTATTCAAGCACTTCTCAATCGCTTTTTTGATGAATATCGGGTTGTTTGCAGTCAGCAGCGTCTGCTGTTTTTTACTGGCACAATCGATACCTTTTAATCCAGATGAAATTCTGTGGGACAAACAACAACCTCTACGTTTGCTCGGTATTTATCTATTACTCGCACTGCCTTTCTTCTTCGCCGCGAATGCGATTGCATTGGCATTGACCTATTTTCACGATCGGATTGCCCGCATTTATGCTTTTGATTTGATTGGCGCCGGCATAGGCAGCCTGGGAATAGTCGCGCTGCTATTTTTTACCATGCCATTACAGGCACTGGTGATCATTGCTTGCATTGGACTGATGGCTGCCGCTGTAGCGACATGGGAATTAAATATAAAAGCACGTGGCTGGGTGTTTGCTGCGTTGGCGATAACCGGTACGGGATTAATTTTCTTGGATGCGCGCAGTGAATTACAAATATCACCCTATAAAGAATTAAGCCAGATGCTGCGCATCTCTGGTACAGAAGTTGTCAGCGAGCACTCCAGTCCATTGGGTTTATTGTCTGTGCTGCACAGTCACACCATACCACTGCGGCATGCACCAGGGTTAAGTTTGAATGCAAGCGGAGAACCGCCTGCGCAAGTCGCCGTTTTCACTGACGGTGGCGGTATGACAGCGATTACCCACGAAACCGGAAAACCAGAGGATTATGCTTACCTGGATCAAATCACCTCAGCAGCGCCTTTTCATCTTTTCCAGCCTAAACAGGTATTGGTGCTGGGTGCCGGGGGTGGCAGCAGTATTTTGCAGGCACGCTATCATGCTGTTCCTCAGATTGATGCCGTAGAACTAAACCCGCAGCTTATAAAACTGCTGCGTGAAGATTACGCAGACTACACCGGACATCTGTTAAACACTGAAAATATTCGGCTGCATCCAGGCGAAGCACGCGGGTTTGTAACCGGAACAAGCACACAATATGATCTGATTGAAGTTGCGCTGCTTGATTCGTTCGCAGCATCTTCTGCTGGTTTGTATGCATTAAATGAAAGTTATCTCTACACTGTCGAAGCGCTGCAAGCCATGCTGAAAAAACTTCAGCCTGACGGTTATCTGGTGATCACGCGCTGGATTAAACTGCCGCCTCGCGACACGTTAAAGCTGTTTGCCACCGCAGTCGACGCGCTAAAAAATATGGGTGTAGAAAATCCCGGACAACAATTGCTGTTTCTGCGCAGTTGGCAAACCGGCACCTTATTGATCAAAAATAGCGCGGTAACACAAGAAGAAATCACAGCCCTAAAAAAATTCACAAACGATCGTTCATTTGATCTAGCCTGGTATCCGGGCATACAACCCGATGAAGCGAACCAGTTTAACCAACTGGCGGAGCCCTATTTCCATCAGGCCGCAGCAGCGATACTCTCTGATGAGCGAGAGGCATTTTTTAAACGTTACAAATTCTCACTACAGCCCGCCACCGATGACCGCCCACATTTTTTTCATTTCTTTAAATGGTCTGTGTTACCTGAGATTCTTTCGCTACGAGACAAAGGCGGCCTGCCACTACTTGAAGGCGGATATCTGGTATTAGTCGCCACGCTCGCACAAGCCATAATCGCCAGTGTTGTTTTGATTCTGTTGCCATTGTTTTTTACGCGCAAGGAAAAACAACCCGCCAACCCTGTCAATAAAGGCTGGGTGATGGTGTATTTTATATCTGTCGGCCTGGCCTTTCTGTTTATCGAAATTGCATTTATCCAGAAATTTATTCTTTTTCTACATCACCCCTTGTATGCGGTTGCACTGGTGCTAACTGCTTTTCTGATTTTTGCCGGACTGGGTAGTAGCTTCTCCTGGCGACTGGTGCAAGGAGATTATTATCAACATGCGATCACCATAGCGGTAACCGGGATTATTGTACTGGGGTTTCTGTATATATTCTTTATGGAAACCGTATTTGCACATTTCATATCGTTATCAATGGCGATAAAAATCCCGCTGACGTTATTGATGATCGCACCACTGGCTTTCTTCATGGGCATGCCATTTCCACTGGCACTTGCCAAGCTAGGTGATATCGCGCCCAACATGATTCCCTGGGCGTGGGGAGTGAATGGGTGCGCCTCGGTAGTGAGCGCGGTGTTGGCCACATTGCTCGCCATTTCTATCGGATTTAACGCTGTGATATTTTCTGCACTGGTGCTGTACGGACTGGCCTGGCTCAGTTTTCCTGAAAAGCGAATTGCAAATATTCAGTGAATTCACTGAGAGATGACAAGATGAAAAATATGACACTATGCGCCTAACTGTACCCGAAAACATCACTAGTCATAATTTCTTTCTCGACTTTCCCGAATAATATTCACAATATCTTCGGAACTCATGCCAAGAACCACACCTTTTACATCAAGCGGTGATTTTCTAGGCAGCGCCGACTTTATAGTAAACAAAACATTCCAAGTGTGTTGTGTTGGAATGTTGGACACCTTTTCTGCATTTGGCCAAACCATCGTTCTGATTGGACATCTCGGTCGACCATTGTTGTTTACGATTCGCCCAAGCTGTGAGCTGTATAGGGTCTGGACAGTGAAAGCTGAGCCATTGATTCTGTGAAAATATTTTGGACACAGTTTGGCACCGAAGATTATGTGGGGTACCAAGGTACTAAGGGCTAGTATGTAAAAAAATATTATTGCCTAAATCCAAATGGGTGACTGGTGCGAAGTGTTTTGCTTTTGACGCCAAAAATGATGATATAACGGGTGCGATGTTCGTAACGACGATGGGTAATTTACTTTTTATGCTGTTTAGCAGCAGGGTATTATTTGCTCTATTGACAGGGGCAGG
>JAJFJK010000223.1 GCA_021774075.1 Nitrosomonas sp.
CGCCCTTGGTTTACGGTAACGGCAATAATACACGGCCCGCGTTTATTTATGCCGTTTGAAAGGCTTTCGCTTAACATGCATTTACAACTCATCAACAATATCCAGATGAGGTAAAACAATGAATACAGGTACTGATCCCGACTTCCAAGACCGGCTCGTTAATGAACGCGAAGCCGCAGCATTTCTTTGCTACACGGTTCGTGCATTGCAGAACTGGCGCGTTCGCGGCGGCGGTCCGAAATTTATCAAAGTTTCAAGCCGTTCAGTCCGATACACGCGGCGCGATCTAAACGAGTGGATTGCAGCACGTAAAATCAGCAACACTGCTCAATTCGCTATTGCCCGTGCCAGCTTGGCAGCACTGCACGGGATTTTGGGGCCGGATGGCTTTAAAACGGGGCGCGAGGTGACGTCACTTCGCGCCCTTTCTTTGTCTGCCATTACTCAACATCCTAACAAACAGGAAACTAAAATATGACTAACCAACCAGCTTATAAATTCATACTTGCCCCAGATCATCGCGACGATCTGGGCAATGAAAGTTCGTATTCAATCGGTATCTCAAGATCGTACAAAACGGGGATAATGAATAGAAACCCACATCAGGTTTCTTTCATAGCGATCTATCAACGTCGCTAAATGCGAAGAACGATCAGAGAACTGGATCGCACGCCAAACAAATAACTGCAAATATATTGCATTCTGGCTTTGATGGGCTAAAGTTTGCCATACAGGCCAATATCCCACCTGAGTTTTTGTATGTTTAGTAATTATTTCAACACATGTCTGTATTATTTGCCGTCGAGGCTAAATAGAAAATTATGATTTTTCCGACACAGGAGCGGTAATACATATCTTGACTCTTCAAAGAATTGGCCATTTGAAAATGTTGTTTCATAAGAAAAAGCTCAACATTTTGCTTTGCATGCTTATTGTCGTTATCTTGGTTGTCACAGGGATAACACTTGATCGATTGAATAATTTCATATTCCTGAGCAATCTTAGAAATTCTATGGAACAGTCTGAGCACACACTTCAAGCTCGCCTGGAAGGAAAAATTATAAGCAAAATTTTGCTGATGCGCGGGTTTACAGCAACGATTGAATCTTACCCTAACATTTCCCAGAAACGTTATGCAGTTCTTGCAGCAGCATTGATTAAAGATGACCCGAGTATTATTAACATTGCTGCAGCACCAGATTTGGTTGTCAGATATGTTTACCCACTGGAGCCTAATAAAGCTGTTTTAGGGTTCGACTACCGTAAATCCAAAGAGCAGCTCAAAGAAGTAGACCGCACACGTTTCGTTAACGGTACGATACTTACCAGCCCGGTTAATCTGGTGCAAGGTGGGCAAGGTTTAATATTAAGATCCCCTGTGTATACGATTGATACAGTAACGGAACTACGCACATTTTGGGGAATTGTATCAATTGTTATCGATATAGATTTTCTAGACGAGACCCTTAGAGATGATGAACTGGCCATTCCTTTGGAAATAGCTCTACGAAAAACCACCGAAAGTACAAATGCCGAAGCGTTTTATGGAAGGAACTATGTTTTTCAAAAAAACCCCCTGCTTACTAAGATATACTCTCCAAATGATATGTGGACAATGGGCATCATACCTAAAGGCGGCTGGCCAAGTCATGCCGACAATTACGTGCTATTCCGTATACTGCTCCTTACAATTGGGGGAGTACTCTTCCTTATTGCATGTTATGCGTGGCGGTTGTTTGGGAAAAGAAGAGATGCAGAACTCATAATGGCAAGCGCAATTGAAGCCATTGATGGTGGATTTGTGCTTTATAGTGCTGATGATGTATTTGTGACCTGTAACAACAAATACAAAGAGATATATAATCTTTCATACGATCTTTTCGTAGCTGGTGTTGAATTTGAACACATCATTCGAGAAGGTATGAAGCGTGGAGAATATCCCGCAATTTCCGAACAAAAAGAAGAATGGATAGAACAACGCCTTCAACGCCACAAAATGGCGAATATAACGGAGGAGCATCAATTACCCAATGGACGCTGGATTTTGGTATCGGAAAGAAAACTGGCTGATAACAGCAGGGTTGGTATTCATATAGACGTCACTGAATTAAAACTTGCAAAAGAAGCAGCAATACGAGCAAATAAGGCCAAATCGGATTTTCTAAGCACTCTAAGCCATGAATTAAGAACGCCATTAACAATAATTTTAGGCTACGCGCAGTTCTTGCATAATAGTAAAAAACTTCCAGCCGTAAAAGAATTGCACGCAGCCGTAAAATCGTCGCCCATTGATGCAGATGAAATTAAAATAAAATTAGCCAATGTTATGGATCAGGTAATACAGCAAAGTGGAAAAATTAGTGAATCAGGTGCCCACCTACTTACATTGATTACAGAAATACTGGACTATTCTAAGGCTGAAGCAGGGGAAATGATATTTCATAGACAAATGATCCCTGTGGGTTCATTTATGGAATCTATTGTTGAGCAATTTAAAAGCTCTGCGAAGCAAAAGAACCTCCATTTGAGCTATCAGTCCAATGGTGAGACAGTGTTTGCAGATGAAATGCGTATAAAACAAATTCTGATAAATCTTGTTGGAAATGCCCTTAAGTTTACTGAAGAAGGGTCAGTAACGATCAAGACACAGCAAAAAGGCGCCCACATTGAGTTTAGTGTTGAAGACACAGGCTGCGGCATTCCTGAGAACAAAATTTCAGCCGTCTTTACAGAGTTTTACCAGGTTGATGGCTCTGATACACGATCTAAAAACGGGACGGGTCTTGGATTGTCGATTGTAAAGCGGATGGTGGAACTCCAAGGGGGTGAGGTAACGCTTACGAGTATTCTTGGTAAAGGGTCGATTTTTAGTTTCACCTTGCCAAGCAACGAAATCTAAGGCACATGGTAATGTTGCTAACTTAGGCTTTAAAATTCCTGGGTGCAGAGCTGATCGAAAACGGGTTTTCATATATGGAAAAGTAGATATGTACGTATTCTCGGGTCACTTCCTGTAAATTCCCTATTTTTAGGTGAGGAAGCTGTCCACTATGCCCGAAGCATAAAGCTAAAGCTCATCTATATCACTATAACTACAAGCCATACATGCAAACTTTCTATAATCGTCATATGTCAGTGCTTCAATAAGCCAGTAATCAGATTGTAATTTCTACGTGTATTTAAAAATTGAGTTTCCGAGCTATTGTCACTGGAATGCGTTTTTCTTTTAGAAATTAAATTTTCTGCTATTCGAACCCTGGCACCAATATCCGCCATATTGAATGGTTTTGTGACATAATCGGTTGCTCCAACCGCAAATGCCTCGTCAATGTCGGAATTGTCGGAAAGAGCCGTTAACATTATTATTGGAGTATTATTGTACTCATTTATACTACGAACCTTTTTGCATAAATCGACCCCATGAATGAAAGGCATCATAATATCAAAGAAAAAACAGTCATACTTAATGCAATCACTTTCTATAAGTGAAAGTGCGTTTTCAGAAGAAGCGCATACAGTAACATCACGATACCCAGCTTCTGCAAGATATAATTGAAGTATCGAGAGTGTGACTTCATCATCATCTACGACAAGTATTTTCATAATAATATCCTTATTCCTTTGCTTAACAAAACTAACGTTGGAGGACATACTGTTTCCAATATAGAAACAATATTTGGGTGAATTTTGTTTGTTGTATGACAATTTTAAGATTATTAGCTTCTAAGAATGTAATTGATCAAATATCAAGAAGA
>JAJFJK010000224.1 GCA_021774075.1 Nitrosomonas sp.
TTGATGATCACCTTGGTTTTGCCAAGCATGAGCCGAGCGAAGCTAACAATAACCGGAACGGTTACGGCAGTAAGATGCTTCAAACGGAATCTGGCCAGTTTGAACTGGACACGCCGCGTGATAGATCGGGTAGCTTCAAGCTGTGCAGCCTCAGGCAGGCTGGAAAGCCCTTCAATCGAATTTGGTGAAGACTCGGACTCCGTCCTCGTTGAAAATCTGCTTGCTAGCGTTTCCCAACACCAACGGCAAAAGAACGCTGAACAGACTTTGAACAGGATGAAAGCCCGCGCCATGAATGGCTACTGGGTGTTTAATCCACCGTTGGGTTATCGCTATAGTCGAATAGAGGGACATGCAGGACAGATTCTTGTCCGTGATGAACCTTTGGCCTCTGTCATTACTGAAGCGATGGAAGGTTTTGCCAATGGTCGTTTCGATACGCAAGGCGAAGTGAAGCATTTTTTTGATGCCTCACCCCATTACCCCAAAGATAATAGTGGAGAGGTGCGTTTTCAGCGCGTAACGAACTTACTGAACAAAGTCATATACTCCGCTTATATCGAAGTGCCCAAATGGAATATTTCACTACGCAAAGCACAGCATGAGCCATTAATCAGTTTTGAGACTTTTCAGAAGATTCAAGAGCGGCTCCACTCAAAGCCAAAAGCACCTGCACGGATTGATATTTCTAGTGATTTCCCATTGCGAGGATTTATCACTTGTGGCTGCTGTGACCATCCGATGACTTCCTGCTGGTCAAAGGGGCGTAACGCACGCTATCCGTATTATATGTGCTTTAAAAAAGGCTGCTCAGATTACCGCAAGTCGATCTCTAAAGACGAAATTGAGGGTGAGTTTGAAAAACTTCTGCTGAATTTAATACCTTCGGAAGATTTACTGGAAATGACCGAAGCCATGTTTAAGGCATTGTGGGATGATCGCGCTCATCAGCAACTACAAGGCCGTGATGCCCTGAAAAACGAAGTCAGGAAAATAAATGGAAATATCGACAAGTTGCTCAGCCGTATTTTGGAATCAGAAAATCAAATGGTGATCTCATCATATGAGAAAAAGCTGAAAAATTTAGAGTATGAAAAGATCACTTTAGACGAGAAAATTGCCAAATGCGGGTCGGTATTGCCTGATTACGATCAAACTTTTCGAACCGCCCTTAATTTTCTTCGAAACCCCTATGAACTATGGGCTTCAGAGAATTTGATTCATAAGCGTACAGCCCTAAAACTGGTGTTTTCCGACAACTTACCCTATGTGCGAAATGAGGGCTTTCGAACCGCCAATTTATCCTTACCTTTCAAGCTATTAGATGACTTAAAAGGAGAAAAAATAGAGATGGCGGAGAGAGAGGGATTCGAACCCTCGATGAGGCTATAAACCCCATACTCCCTTAGCAGGGGAGCGCCTTCGACCACTCGGCCATCTCTCCGGTTCAAGATGCGGCAGGATAACGGGTTACGTCTTCCTGGTCAAATTTTGTTATTTATTTTATATAATTTACCTGGCTTGTTCCAGGTCAAATGCCTTATGTAGCACTCTTACCGCAAGCTCCATATATTTTTCATCAACAACGACTGAAACTTTAATTTCAGATGTTGCAATCATCTGGATGTTGATGCCTTCTTCCGCCAGAACACGAAACATTTTACTGGCGATACCTGCATGTGAACGCATGCCAACACCGACAACAGATACTTTTGCGATTCTATCACCACCTACTACGTCACGGGCATCAACATGTGGTTGAATCTTGTCTTTCAGAATATTTAATGTGGTATTAAAATCGTTGCGATGCACGGTAAATGAGAAGTCCGTTAAGCCATCATGACCCACATTCTGGATAATCATGTCCACATCAATATTGGAATCAGCTACCGGACCTAAAATCTGGTAGGCAATACCTGGTCGATCCGGCACACCTATTATAGTAATTTTTGCTTCGTCACGATTAAATGCGATGCCTGAAATAACTGCTTGTTCCATATTTCCGTCTTCCTCAAAAGTAATCAGGGTTCCTTGCCCTTCATCCTTAAAGCTGGATAAAACTCTCAGTTTTACTTTATATTTACCAGCAAATTCCACCGATCTTAACTGCAAGACTTTGGAGCCCAAGCTTGCCATTTCCAACATTTCTTCAAACGTAATGGTGTTTAAACGCCTTGCTTCAGGTACCACACGTGGATCTGTTGTATAAATTCCGTCAACATCCGTATAAATCTGGCATTCATCAGCGTTTAACGCCGCAGCCAGCGCGACACCTGTGGTGTCAGAACCGCCCCGCCCTAATGTGGTGATACTACCGTCACCGCCGACACCTTGAAAACCTGCCACAACGACGACAGACCCAGCATCCAGATCAGCACGAATGTTATCCTCATCAATACTTAATATGCGTGCTTTGGTGTGCGAATTATCGGTCAGTATGCGAACTTGGGAGCCCGTGTAGCTCTTGGCTTGTACATTTAATTCCTTCAACGCCATGCATAGCAAAGCAATAGAAACCTGCTCACCAGTTGAAATCATGACATCCAATTCGCGCGGATCCGGTGTATCCTGTACCTCATGCGCTAATGCGATCAGGCGATTGGTTTCGCCACTCATGGCAGACACAACCACTACGATTTGATGGCCTTGTGCATGGAATCTGGCCACCCGACGCGCAACATTTTTAATGCGCTCGGTGCTACCAACCGATGTACCGCCATATTTTTGTATAAAGAATGCCACAGATACTGATTTCGCTCCCTTTTTCAGGGGCCACTTGAGAAAAGGGCATAATTCTACACCTTTCTGTAAAATAACACTAATCTGCAATTCATCATTAAATCATTTCTTTTCTGCCAAAAAATTACTAATAAACCATATCTTGAGTACTGACAAATTCAGTCCTTGAAACGAAGAAAACCCACTCGACCGCAATCAAGCAACCACCCTAGGAAGCTGTCTGAGAATAGAATAATCTACTGCGGAAAAGCCATTTTGGTCATACGCATTGCTGCACCGCAGGCACTTGCGCATGATGCGGCTGCACAGCGAATTAAAGATTTGGAAAACCAATTACAAGTAATGCACAGTAATCTGCATGCCATGCAGAGCGGCATGCAAGCGATGCAAAGTAAACTGGAAAAGTTGAAATCTCAATCTTCTCAGTTAACACAAAAAATTGAGCATATTCAACAAAAAGAATATACAGAACAGAAAGCAAGTCCGGCAGCAGTGGCTCAGGAAAAAAACAAAAATAACATGGTGGTTTTGCGCATGGCTCGCACCATCACAACGGCCTAACATTCCAGAGCAACGTTATTCCCGTAGGTGCGCAGGATCGACCCGATAAAAACGCCCGGTATTTCGGCGCTGGTTTTGATTGGAACTTAACCAATGACGCCTGGGGTATGGCACCCAAAACCAGTGTTCTGGCCGAACTGATGTTTGAGTACAAAGAATTCAGCTCCCAAGTGCAAGGCAATGCATTAGCCAATATACCTACCCAATTAGGTGGTGGCGCACAGAATCCGCGTAACGTAACGGACAAGTCAATTATCCATCTATGCATCGCCGAAAATCAAATTCCGGGAAGGTTCCAGATTCAGACTCTGGATTATTCCAGCCGGTTTTGGCGTTCACATCATTAGCCTACCCGGAGAATCAGGCTCATTCTTTATCCCCGGCGTTGTATTTGGCGGCGGTGCAGAATATCGAATCTGGAAAAATTTCTATGTCGGTCTTGATGCCCGCTATCACGTCACAGGCGGGAAAAAAGATGGCGTCAACGTCGATGGTTTAACAACTGATGGGTACCTGGGCATAGGTTTCTATGCCTGAAATTTCACCAGTTGCTGGAATTTAAACAACGAACTGTTTTAAATTGAGCACGCTCGCGACCGGAGGCGCAGTTATTCTGCGGTAAAGTAAGCATGTGCGTTCAATTCAAAACAGAGAGTGCGGTAGGGCGGATCAGCTTGTGCCATCCGCCAATTCAATGATGCCATACTTCAATTAATCTTCTTTTACACGAAATATTATCACACCGAAAATTAGCTATTAAGTTTTGCCATGCGGCGGATGGCGCAAGCTTCTCCGCCCTACCGAGCTGATGACAATGGCCGACAGACCACTCAGTCAGTTACTTAGCTTCGTCGATTATCTGGATGCAGGCTCTTGCCAAGTATATGTTCACTGGCATGCACGACATGGCTACCTGATCCAACGATCAAAGGATCTGGCTGATGCACGACATGAGGGTCCTTATCTGGGTATGGCAGGCTCCAGAGAAAATGTCGCATGCAGTTCAAACGCGCCCGTTTCTTGTCGTCTGATTTAACGATGTACCAGGGAGCATCCGCCGTATCAGTATAGAAAAACATGGCTTCCTTGGCCTCCGTATAATCATCCCAACGGTCGATGGAGGCTTTATCAATTGGCGATAGTTTCCATTGTTTCAGAGGATCGTCGCTGCGGGATGCGAAACGACGCGCTTGCTCTTCTCGGGTTATTGAAAACCAATATTTGTACAAACGTATCCCACTGCGCACAAACATACGCTCTAGATCCGGTGTTTGACGCATAAACTCGAGGTATTCATTGGGTCTACAAAATCCCATCACACGCTCAACACCGGCACGGTTGTACCATGAGCGATCAAATAGGACGATCTCACCTTTAGTAGGCAAATTTTTAATGTAACGCTGAAAAAACCACTGACCGCTCTCTGCATCTGTGGGCTTTTCAAGCGCAACAACACGTGCACTCCGTGGGTTCATGTGCTCCATAAAACGCTTGATCGTACCACCCTTACCTGCCGCATCACGTCCCTCAAACAGAAGAATAATTTTCTGACCTGATTCTTTCACCCACTGCTGGGCCTTGAGTAATTCAACCTGCAGAGCCGCTTTTTGTTTTTCATAAGCATTTTGGCGCATCTTGGTATGATAGGGATACTCCCCTGTCTCAAAAGCATGGCGTATCGCTTCAGGGTCATGTCGTTTCTCGGCAAGTTCATGCAGGATAACACCCACATTCGCGTGTGCCTCATCCTTCTTGCCATTTTTTAATTTTTTCTCGTTGCCATTAACTGAAACAGCTCGAATCTTCACTTTGCTTGTTGTTTCTCCATCATCCATTGCCGATGCCTCGTTATGTAATTTACGGATACTCAATTATTGCATTAGTTTGCCTAAAACATGTACTACATAATCAGTTTCTCATGTGATTATTATGAAAGAATAATATGCGCTTTATACGTATTTTTTCTTGCGCTAGATCAACGAATCCATATCAATTTAGAAAATTTTTCTGTTTCATTTAGAAGCGCCCATAAGCGACAGGCCAAAGCGAAGGATTGTCCGCCTGACCGCGCTTGTTAAGATCAACTTACTTGATTCATTATTTTCCCTGGCCTTGCATGATGCGTTCTACTTGTCTCGCAGCCCCACCATGACCTTGTACCCCCGGATTAATTGCCGACACTTCACACTTAACATGAATGGTCGTACCATTTCGATGGGATAATTCCATTGTTGCTTTGCCACCTTTTATCGCTGTAATTTTACCGATACCACCAACAAGCTGGAAGCTATCACCTACAGCAGGATCATTTTTATTTATATGCTGAATAACGTCCTGATCTTGGCCATTTCCTACCCCTGGCACCGTATAATTACATACCATCGTTTCTGCATTAACTACAAATGAAAAAACCATTAAGCTCACTAAACACACAACCCTTGATACATTCATAATATTCTCCCTCTTTAGTAAAGTTAAATGACCTCCGGCAAAGCCGGAGGCTTATTATGTGAACGCCTCAAAGGCGTCTCAACACCATGGGCCGCTCAAAGCGGCTGCTTACACACCTAACCTCATCTGATCATGACGTTCGTCTTCTGTCTCTTGGTTACGAATGTAACCACGTACTACATGCTCATCAAGTCCTACCGTAGATACGAAATACCCTTGTGCCCAGAAATTCTCTCCGGTAAAATTGCGTTAACGAGATCCAAACCTCCTTGCTATCTGAATCGCACTCTTCCCTTTGATGTACCCTACTACATTTGACACAGCATACTTAGGCAGAATACTGATGCACATGTGTATGTGATCAGGCATCAAATGACCTTCTACAATCTTCGATTCCTTATGTGAAGCCAGTTCGTGAAGCATTTCCCCAAGATGTTTTCTCAGCGCTCCAAATATCACCTTCTTCCTGCGTTTTGGAATAAACACCACGTGGTATTTACAATCCCAACGGGTGTGGCTTAAACTATCATAATCTTTCATTTGTGAATCTCCTTCTCTTAGTCGAGAATCAAGATTCACGCTGACCACAGTATAGAGGTCAAACCTTTGTGACTCCCCCGGCAAAGCCGGGGGCTTACCTCATGGAGTTAGCAATACAAATAAACCTAAGTTTCGACACCCCTCTTTCAGCTTTTACAATCAAACAATTCATAGGTAGTGCACTTCTAAAAGTTCAGCTCGTAGCCTGCAGGTTAGCGTGAGGATGAACCCCAACATTTTGTACGCAAAACTAATATCGCATACACTCGGCTTTATAACGTTCGTATGTTGCATTGTGGCGTATTGGCTTGTATTCAAGCTCGTCGATTTCTTTCTGCAGATTTTCGCAATGCTCATGAAGCTGGTCGGCACTAGACTTGAGATTAGATTGTTCGTGCATCTTCGGCTTTTTAAATATCACCGAATCCGGATGTTGATAATGGTTCTTCTCGGCAGACACAGGCAGCATATATAATGAGATGAAGAAAACTGCAGCGAGCGTCAGATAAGTATTTTTTATCATGATTGTGCACCCCACTAAAAATAGTTATGTTCGCAACGTTAACCATAATTTGTTGCGGTAGGACAGATCAGCGTAGCGCCATCCGCCAACTCAATGATGCCATACTTCAATTAATCTTCTTTTACACGAAATATTATCACACCGAGAATTAAGTTTTGTCATGCGGCGAATGGCGCAAGCTTCTCTGCCCTACCGCGCTGAGTGTTTTTTCTTTACTGCTCAGCATCTACCAAATCTTGTTCAGCTTCAATTCACCTAGAGTAGCTTATTATTAAGTTTAACAAGCCAGGATTTCATGCAAAAACTTCAGAGGTAAAAAAATGGATAAAATAAGCATCATTCTTATCATTGGCACAATTACTCTATTAATTTCTACTTCGCTCATTTTTGCAAACCCACCGGATAAAACCACAAAGGAAGTTAGTAAAGAGAACATGAAAATTGAACACGAAGGGATGGAACATGAACGCGGAATTAATAAAGAAGAGCGTGAACACATGAAAAAAATGGAGCGTCGTGAATATATGATTCTTATGTATATATGGTCAGCCCAGAAATACTGATAACTTCAAATAACGAGGCGCCTGAGGTGAATTCAAGTTCTAAGTGTCGCCAGAATTCCTTTCGGCCAGCCATGGTTCCTTAAGGATTCAAAACACTCAGACGACCCTCACAATCATCATTTATAACGCCATGTGCGATGCGTTGTAAGTTACCACTCCCACTGAGCGTAGAAGTATCCAGTGAGGCCCCAAACGCGAATGTTTCGCCAGTAGCTGATGTATATAAAATAGAAATCTGGAAATTATTTGTTACAGGATTAAATACTGCACCCCCTCTGGCAGGATAGGTAAAACCGTTTGACTGTGCTACGGCCTTGCCGTCGAGCGTATAAACATTCTGGTTAGGTAAGTACTGCAGGTCAAAATCGAAGCTGACATTTTCTGAGCAGCCCATACCATCCCAATCAAAAGATATCGATTCAGCTTTACTATAGTTTATAAACCCAAACGTAATGCTTAAAGCAACACATATTATGATTATTGTTTTTTTCATTTCATCACATCCTTACACCAAAATTAAAAGCAAATAATATATTAAGATAGACTGTCCACTTCAGATCCAATAAATACGCGCACGAAACTGCGAAATCTACGAACACATTACTCCTTGTCACAAATCCCGGCAATGGCTAGCTGATATAAAATGGCAGTCAAAATTAATTAAATTGGCAGCACCCTACACTTCTATGTTGTTTGACAGTATAGTGGGTTTTCAGCACATTGCATTTCGATGGAAAAGGGCATTTATTTTCCCTTTCTCTGCCCGGGTTAGGTTAGGTTTGAATGATCAAGTAAGACATTGTTCTACTGGCTTTTGACTGTTAACAAATGGCGAAATAACTTACTTTTTTAGTTTATAGGATGGTATTCAGACAGTGACAGAGTTCTTTAATAACTACGGATTATTTTTGGCGAAAACAGCAACAATTGTAGTTGCTATTGTTGTAGTTGCACTGTTTTTTGCATTTATGGCCAGCAGAAAGCAGGCGGGCAAAAAAGAGTCTATTGAAATCAAAAAATTGAATAACAAATATGATGATATGGCGATGATGATGAACGCCAACATGCTACATAAAGAGGGGTTAAAAAAATATCTAAAAGATGAAAAAGAAAAGCTAAAAGAAATCGTTAAAAGTATAAAGAAAGGCACTCAGAAAAGGCGCATCTATGTGCTGAATTTTAACGGGGATATTCGTGCCTCAGCTGTATCTTCGCTGAGAGAGGAAATTACAGCTATTTTGACGGTGGCCACCGAAAATGATGAGGTGTTTGTGCGATTGGAGAGCGGTGGCGGCATAGTCCATGGGTATGGGCTGGGAGCATCCCAACTCATGCGTATTCGGGAAAAAAACATTCCGCTCACGGTTTCAGTCGATAAAGTAGCTGCCAGTGGTGGTTATATGATGGCATGTGTCGGGAGTCGTATTATGGCTGCACCATTTTCTATCATAGGTTCCATTGGTGTCATTGCCCAGATACCCAATTTTAATAAAGTATTGAAGAAGCATAACATTGAATACGATCAGTTTACTGCGGGTGAATTTAAAAGAACCGTAACCTTGTTTGGTGAAAATACTGATGAAGCAAAGGCTAAATTTCGCGAAGAAATTGAGGATATT
>JAJFJK010000225.1 GCA_021774075.1 Nitrosomonas sp.
AAACATCAACCGGGCATCATAAGGTTGTTGATGCTTGAGCATCATCCAGCATGCCCTTGCCAGCTTCCGGGCGACAGCCCGTATGGCGATAATGCCATTCGTTTTGGCCTTCTTCCGTTCATAGAAACGTTGTGCCAACGGTTCAAAGCGTACTGCAAAATGTGCCGCTTCTGAAAAAGCCCAGGAGAGATATTTGTTGCCTGCTTTGGCATTGCCTTCTCCTTTCTTTTTGCCATTACTGGTACGTGTACTGTCTACACAACGACAATAGGAAGCAAAGTTCCCCGCGCTGGCAAAACGATGAATATCGCCTGTTTCCAACATAATAGTCAGTCCAAGAATCTTCCCAATGCCTCTGACTGTTTGCAATATTTCAAAATCCTTCGTTAGCTGCCTGAAGTGTATAGCCATCTGATGGTTTAAAATCCGGCTTGCGTAACGTTTCTGATTTAATCCGAATGCCCGCTGAGCGCCATATCTGACTTTGTACGCTAATCAGTTGCGCACTGGCCGATCTGACCAGTGACAGTCTGCGCCGCAGCAGATCTCTGATCGCGCGTTGTGCCTTCGGATAGATATACCCCGTTGGCAAAATACCCAATCGCATAAGGTGTGCCAGGTGGAAAGCATCTTGATAATCACCGCTGTATTTCAAGCCATCGTATTGCTTGACAGCCGCTGTGTTGACAAGCTGTAAATTGTATCCATGTTCTTGCAGACCATCGACCAGCCAGTACCAATTGAATGTGGATTCAACGGCGACACCTTGCAGTGTTTTCTGGTAAGGGGATAACACTCTCAGTGTTTGAGATAAATCATTGCTTAACCGCTTTTCAAACACGCGTTTATTCTCCTCATCTATCACAACCACCACATGATTAGTTGAATGTAAATCAATTCCGCAGTAATGTTGCATGTCAGTCTCCTCATCGTTATCGGAGCAGTCAGTTTACCAACTGACTGCGAGGAGACTGGCTAGAGGATTATCAGGTCCAACATTACAACAATGATTGGAGACTAACATAATCAATATGTATTAATGTTGGACACCTTTTGAGTGTAAGCAATAGTGGCGCTTGATTTTATGCAGAAGTGATGGCGTGCTGTTTACTTTAATTGGTGTATTATATGCGTATACTAAAAATTAGTGTCCCAAATAAGCTCAAGTAAATTGAACAAAAACATGCGATTAACAACTCGACAAATCAAAAACATTAATCAGGTTATATCGCGTGTTGCCAGTGATAAGGCATCGGTATATTTGTTTGGTTCTCGCCTGAATGACCAAGCTAAAGGCGGGGATGTTGATATTCTGCTTGAAGTGGATCAGCAGATTTCTAGAATTGAACAAGGGAAAATAAAAATGGAATTGGAGCAAATGCTTGGCTTGCCGGTGGATATTCTGATTCATGTACGGAACACTGAGCTAACGCCATTCCAAACAATTGCATATGCACATGCAGTACGTCTGGACGTCAAGAGGCAATGACGGGCGGTGTACTTCAGGCCGAGCAGCGGCATTTGGCCGAATTGCTTGAGGCAATACAGCGCTGTGTTTTCTTTTTAGATGCTTCAGTTCAAAAGATTACATGGCCTCTTATGAGCGCGCACTTGGAAAGTCACAATAAGGATGTTGCGCTATTTGAGTCGCTTTCTTCCATCAATGAAAGATTCTCTAAGCTGCAGGATTCGTTGGGTGCAGCTATGCGCCATGCGGCAATATTGTCCGGTGAGCAAAGTGATAGCTTTCTTAAAGTGTTATCATTTTATGAAAAAGTCGGAATAATCGAATCAATTGAGTCATGGCAACTTTGTCGGACAACCCGCAATCTTGCTGCACACGATTACGGCATTGACTATGCGGAAATTTCAGAACACTTCAATGCCTTGCATGAACTAATGCCGGTACTGTATGGAAATGCGCAACGGTTTGTTCGGTACTGTCATGAGAATCTTGGGGTGACTTCCGCTCACGGTGAATTTACCGAAAATTTTCAGCTAATCACAGGGGTAAATAAATAGATGATTATCTTGAGGCTTTGGTCTACGTGAAGGTTTGGAAGATGCGTATCACTGGTATCAGGCGTCGATGGAACAATCAGTTTGATCTGTAATAAGCTTAAATACATAGCATGCATAGAGAAGATGACTCCGATCATGAGGCCTATTACGAATAGCAGTGCTTGAGCTTGAAGTGGTTATGTGTTGAAAGGGTTAATGATCGTTAATCCACAGCACTCAAAATCCCGGACATTCCGAGTGGCGACAGCACAGGCATTGGTTCGAGCTATGGCAATGATCTGTCCATCCAAACAGTTAAGTGGATGCCCTATTTCTTTGTGGTCACTCATTATTTCACCATATTGACGCGCTGCGGCTTCATCGAAATTTAGAATTCGGTTCTCGAAAGCGGCTACCAGCAGCGCTTCAAAGCTATCTGATAGTAACCGGCGTCGTTTGCCAGCCGGTAATGCCCGAATACCATAGCCAATTTCTCCGATGCTAATCGTTGATAAATACAGTGATGCCGACTCTTGTTCGTTAAGCCAATCTAATACTACTTTTTCGGGCGCCGGCTTCATCATTTCCGAAATGATGTTGGTATCAAGAATGATCATTGCGAGAGAGTCAGTGGTTCGTGCGGTTCCCTAGTCGGAAGTTCCAATGTTACCCCATTGGAGGGGCCAAAATGATCCAGGAATAAATCGCCTATCCGTTCCGGGGCCGAGATTGCCTGTTTTAAGATTCGGCGGGCTTCCTCTTCCATTGAAACGCCATGTTTTGCAGCACGAACCCGCAAGCGTTCATAGGTATCTTCATCAAGTTTTCTGACGCTCAGACTTGCCATAATTTTCTCTCCAAAAATCATTATAATGCCACCATAGCAATGCTAGCATATGCCTGCATTGCCAGCAAGCGTGGGAGACCTTTAAATAGAGTCCACTCGTATAATAGTGCAAGCAAGAATTCTGGGAAGCGCGGCCGAGCAAGGTCGATAATTCCAGCGGGTGAGACTCCCGTCCCGGCAAGGTAGGTCTGCCACCGGGTAGTAAACATCGGGCAGGCGGAGGTAACTCCAAATGTTAAGCACGATGGGCGCAAGTCAACAGGCCGTAAACGACAGTTGAAGTGATTTAGCCTCGTAAGATTCTACACGAGCAGGGCGACAGCGTTCCCCATCTGGAAGCCACCATTTTATGATACGAGTAATCGATAATAGATGAACCGGTCGGCCAAAGATGGGGCAAGGTCGAGCCTGCACTATGGAGGCGAAAGCATTCTTATCCACCCATCGAACACAAGGTGTGTGCGGATGGCACGGTATGGAAGATTAATGTGTGACCCCACTTCTGACTTTTTTATATTTTATTAATTGGG
>JAJFJK010000024.1 GCA_021774075.1 Nitrosomonas sp.
TAGCTGCCAAAGAAGGTACATCTCTTAAACGCTAATTAGCGACAATAATATTGTGGTATGAGGCACAACTTGCTAAAGTGATTATGACAAAGTCGCTCGGTAATTAGGCCTACAGTTTCCCTTGGTAATCACACCCATACATTTCATCCATAAAGTGGGATGGTTGTATTTTTCAAGATTATGCAAAGTTCCTGTTGCGCAACAAATATTTTTCCCTGCCACCCTACATGTATGAATAACATGGTTTTATGGGTTCAGTCTTAGATCTTATAATGTTTGAACCTGACACACTTTACCGCATAAATGGGAGTGGAAAACCTTATGGACATTTTCAGGATCAGCAACTGACCCAGTTATCTATACGTAATGCACTAACAAGTTCGAATTCACGACGGTTATTAGTGACCAGTGTGAGACCTTCACTTCTTGCATGACCTGAGATATGCAAATCATTCACGCCAATCATAGTGCCTTTGCGTTCCAGATCGGCCCGTATATCACCATAGTGAGAAGCTGCTTTAGCCCCGTATTCCAACACTTCCAGACGAGATACAAAATCCTCAACCTGGCGTAAATTGTGCTCTTTCCTGGAACTCTTTTCAGTACCATGAATTAACTCGGCCAAAGTGATCGAACTAATACACATTTGTCCCACATGACGATTAAAAATCTCTAATACTTCAATCAGTTTACGCTTAATGACATAAATCACAATGTTGGTGTCTAGGAGGCTGTCCGAGAATAGAATGATCTACTACGGGAAAGCTATTTTGGCCAGATTTCCCGATCATTTTCGTTAAATAGAACAACTATTCGCCTAAAATGATCAAAAAATCTGCCTCAAAACTACTCCCCCTCGCTACGACCACTATTCTCGGACAGCCTCCTAGCATAAACTTGAGCATTTAGAATTTTTCTCTTTCTGCTTGATCCTGGGTGGCACGTTCAGTCATGAAATCATCAGTCACACCTTGTTCTGAAAGAAAAAAACTATCCCAGGTGTTTTCTATTGGAGAAAGAATACGATCTTTTCCTACAACGCGCACAGTGACTCGTTTGATATCTTCAGGAAAGCGACTATCAGCAGGCAGTCTGACAGCCTGAGTCCTGTTATTTTCAAATATTGATCCGGTTGACATAACACACCTCATTTGTTGCTATATACCCATTGTATATATTGTTATGGTGTACAAGTTAAAGGGCGCTTCTAAAAATTCAGAGTTCACCCAAATGCAATGCGCAGAAAAAATTCTGCAGCGCAGCATATGTTTGATATGACAGCAATAAATTTTTTCTGTAACACAGCAGTTGGGATGAAATCTGTATTTTTAGAAGTGCCCTTAAGTCTAAAATCTATTTCCTTATTCCAGCCTCATCATCTTTTTCCGATTCATCCAATGGATGCGGCCAAAAACGTTTCATGGCTAAAAATGTAAAAGAAGCCGACCAGGTAATCATCGCCAGTCCGGCCAGGCCTTCTGCTGCGCTCAACATGCGTGTACCGCCAACTGGCAGCAAATCACCAAAACCAACCGTGGTGTAAACAACCGATGAATAATAAATGTAATCGATAAAATCACCATTATCCATACCGGTTATTTGACCCAAACCGGCGCCATGTTGCATGAACATATAACCCATTGCAAACACGATGATTTCTAACACATGCGCCATGAGCAACCCAAGCATCACAACCAGCACCCCGACACGTTTATGCACACGTTCGCCTACCGTTTGACTCAAAAAACGCAAGGCCTCGTAGTGCAGGACGACACAGATCGTCACAACCAGGCTCGTAATGATTAAAGCATATAAATGTTGCATATATTCGTGGGCCTATTGAGTGATGATACTCGACAAGTTCTATAAAGGGCACTTCTAAAAATTCAGAGTTCATCCCAACTGCTGTGTTACAGAAAAAATTTATTGCTGTCATATCAAACATATGCTGCGCTGCAAAATTTTTTCTGCGCATTGCATTTGGGCGAACTCTGAATTTTTAGAAGCGCCCTTAACATTTTTTAGCACTGCACAAACTCATCAATCAAGCGCTGCACACGCGTGCAATGACTGCCCTGCCAATAAATCTGCTCACATGCCGTGCAAACCAGAAATTTATCGTAGTGTTTCCTGGTCAATGGTTGCAAACGATGCTCGATTTCTTTTTTGTGCGTTTCCAACAATTTTCCATTACAGTGCGTGCAACGTGTCAATGGCTTAATCAAATGAAACAAACCAAATTTCTTCAAAACTTCTTTAATCTGAATTTTAGGGATATCCGCCCGCACAAAATACCCGTAACGAATAATCTTACGCTGTAACAACGCACGGTCACGTGTGAGCACAATGCGCTGTTGCTCACTGGCTATGGTCGCGACAGTTTCATCGGCATAATCATTGCAGTACAAACATCAAACCCCAACAACCGAATATAACGCGCCAAGCGCCCAAGATTAGCATCTGCAATAAACACCGGCTGTGGCGGCTGCGGGCGCAGCCTGCACATCGGCATCACATCTAAATTCTCACCGCAAGGATACACATGGATGCAGTCACCGGCCTGAACAATATAGGAAAAATCAACTGAAGCACCATTCACCAGAATCACATCGACTTCAGTATGCGGCACATTAAGAGATTCGATTACATCCTTAACCGACGCCTTACGCTCAAGCTCGTAAATGATCTCAGTATCACGCCGGATTGGCGCAGCGAAGTCATTTAATTCATGAAAGAAATGTAATTGTATCTGTGCCATGAGATTTGCCGCTGACTTGAAAACCCTTATGTTGCACTATTCAACAACGGAGGAAGATTTGTTAGCAAATTAACCGTACTAACCACCCACAGGTACAATTCCGAACACTTTGATTGAACAGAAATTGCACAAATGACATTACATTTATACTAAATCTAATACTATGTTCGGAGCAAAGCATTCACTTCAGCAAGATCAAAATGTTGGGCGTCATAACCTCCACCGATCCAGTCCAACATTTCTTCGTGTTCAGGATGTGATGGATCCGAAATGGCTTCCAAAAACATAGCGTATCCTCCAATTCCACCGATATCTTCAGGTGGACAGGCACGGCTCCCCTTCAGGCATACAGGCAAATCCATACCGGACTTAAACGGCAAAATCTTCTCAAGCACAACGTCATGGACCCAACCATCACCAAAATCATATTCATAAAGCAACTTATCCTTTTCTTGTTTCAGCACCTGATCAAGACGATATTTGGCTTCATCACAAACATCAGACGGAAACTCATCGTCAGGCACGCCATAGTGATCACGTCCATTTATAAACTCATGTAAATGTGAATTAGTCCATCCCATCACCATTTGTAAAACAATATGAGTATCCTCAAGACTTTCTGTGCTCGCTATCTGAAACCTGCGCCATATTGATGGCCGAATACCTTTAAAGGTTACCTTAAGTTGATAAACTGAGCGTAACGATTTTGCTTTCATACTATGATTTCCTTCAATATAATCGCGATGCTTCTCACCTGTGCTTTGATGGGGTGGTTTTTCAATCATAGTGGCAAAGTATCATATATGTAACGTATGATACTTTAGGCTATGTCGCAATTAGTTGTTGAAAATGATTTGTAAAATTAATTGATATCTTATTAATCATTAAGTTATGCTACTTTTTAGTAGCCAAAAAATCATTTGTAATCAGATGGCTGTAAAACTCAACAATTAACTACGACATAGCCATACTTTATCTCCTAAAAGTATCATATAAAATATGTTGTTTTACTTTAGCTCACTAAAGGGTGCCTCTAAAAATTCAGAGTTCGCCCCAATGCAAGGCGCAGAAAAAATTTTGCAGCGCAGCATATATTTGATATGTAGGCATATAAAATTTTTTGTGACACAGCAGTTGCGATGAAATCTGGATTTTTAGAAGTGCCCTAAAATATAACGAACTGGTGCAATATTCAGGTTAGTTCGAAGCGTGTCTTAATTTGAGAGTGCCGATGACTTTTTGATTTTAAAGAAGAGCGCGTTGTAAGAATCGTGCATGTAAATATGGTGGCTCTGAAGTGAGAAAATTTATTGTTTTTATAAAAATGATGAAGTAAAGTTGCTATGCATAATTAATCGAATGGACAAGCTCATGAGAATATATTTGCACAAAGCGTTTGGGCGATATATGCGTTCAATCGTTGCGCTCACACTATTCATTTTACTTCAAAGCGCTACGCTGCTTGCAGATGACAGAATTATTTATACCATTGACTTTACCGGTCAGAAAGATGGTAGTGCGGTTTCCTGGTTGGAAGAAAATGGATTTGAGTTTAAATTAGGTGCAAATAAACTGAACCCAAGGTTTGAAAATGATGCTTTAGTCATTAGTACAAATGATGAAGTGGCAGGGTTATTTGGTCTTAAGCTTAAACAGCAGGATTTTATTCATAACGCCAAAAGAGTAAAAATTATTTGGGGCGTGAACAGGTATCCCCAAGGAGGCAACTGGGAAAGAGGAATTAACAGAGTACCGATTGCCGTAATGTTGTCATTTGGAACCAAAAAACTTTCTAGTGGCTTACCTTTTGGAATGCAAGCGGCGCCTTACTTTTTAAGCCCGTTTATTGGAAAAAAAGAACCGTTGGATAAGATGTATGTTGGCAGGCTCTGGCGAGAAGGTGGACGGTATTTTAGTGTGGCATCAGGTGACCAGTCCGGCAAAATCATTACAACGAACTTTGAGATTGATGAAAGATTCAAACAAACCTTTGGCCAGCAAAAAACGCCGCCAATTACGGCTTTTGTTATTCAGAAAAATACTAAAGATACCGAAGGTGGCTCAGAAGCATTTATAAAAAAAGTAAAATTTTTATCGGAGTAGCTCTCTATTAAATTAAGAGTTTCACGGTTCAAACGGCTAACCCAATGGATATTTCATCAGCAAGCGAAGCTCAGGTGCAAGCTGTACTTTTGATGAATTTTCTATGAAGCGATAGCCAAATGAATTGCAGACAGAAATTAAGTGCACTGGTGAAAGATTCAGGTTAGATTGCCATCACGCGCAATACGCGCAAGATCAAGCAGATTGATTGCGCCGGTCTTGTGCATGATCTTGGATTTGTGAATTTCTACCGTACGGTGGCTTATGTTCAGACAAGATGCAATCTCTTTATTAGAATGCCCTTGAACAGCCAAGGCCATTACCTCCCGCTCACGCTCGGTAAGTTTTTCCAAGCGTGATGTCGCAACTTGATTATGTGCAGCCTCGTTCATCATCTTTTTGCTTTCAACAATAGCCGATCGCACACAGCTCAAGAGTTTTTCACGCGTCACCGGTTTAGTCAAAAAGTCCATTGCACCAGCCTTGATCGCCCTGACGCTCATGGGAATATCACCATGTCCAGTGAGAAAGATGATGGGTAACACAATCTTGCGTTGAGACAGCTCCTCCTGAAGCTGCATACCATTCATTTCTGGCATGCGCACATCGATGATGATACAACCGCTGTAATCCAGCGGACAAGCACTCAGAAAAGCTTCCCCACTTTCGAAAGATTGCACGCTGATATCTGCTTGTTCAAGCATGAGCGTGAGGGAATCCCGTACTGCTGGATCGTCATCTACAATGAAAACGACCGGGTCATGATTAATCATGGTGCAAAAGGTAAAGTGAAGTGGAATTTGGCGCCTCGCTCAGCGTTAGAATCTACCCAAAGTTGTCCGCCATTGGCTTCGATCAACGCGCGACTAATTGCAAGTCCCATACCGATACCGTTTGGCTTGGTCGAAAAAAAAGGCTCAAATATACGTTTAGCCATTAATTGGTCAAGACCAGGCCCACTATCTTGCACTATCACTAAAGCCATACTTGTTTCTGCCAAGCTTTGCACTAAAATTGTGAGCTTTGAGCTAGATGTGTCTGCTAAACGCATCGCTTCCACGGCGTTTCTAAATAGATTTACCAAGACTTTCTGTACCTGGGTACGATTACCTTGAACATCTGGTAGATTCTGTTCTAGCTGAAGTACGGGATAGAACCCTTCATAACCATCATTACGTGTAATGTTCAGCGCTTCATTTATTAGGTCGTTAAGATTCAGTCGCTCAGTTTTTATTTCATTTTTTTGTAGAAATGCAAGCAGTTCATGTAAGCTACGACCGGCACGTTGGGCCTGTTCTACACAGCCTTCAAGAGCTTTTTTTAAGCTGTCAGGGTTAATAATTTCGTTGTGTAGTGCGTGCAGTGCCACTTCGCTATAAGCAGAAATTGCGGTTAACGGCTGATTAAGCTCATGGGCGATTGCAGAGGCTGTGCGCGCTGCCACCTGTTCTTTAAAAAGAGTTTCTGTTTCGGCACGCTGTACTTGCAGATTTTTCTCGAGATTTTTCTGTTTTGTTACATCTCGTGCAACGCCTACCAGTCGATTCGCGTGCCCGTCTTTAAAATGCACCCGCCCAACAGTGGCTATCCAGTGTATAACGCCACTGATGGGGTGAATGACGCGAAACTCTGTAATATATTCGCCATTATTGGCGGGATTGATTGCATGATTATAAGCTGCTTGTCTCGCCGCATGATCTTCCGGATGTATTACTGCCATGAATTCTTCATAAGTCACAGTTTTATCCGAGCTATCACCCCAAAGTTGACGCATTTGTTCATCCCAGTAAATTATTTTTCGTTCGCAGTCACAGTCAAAAATACCCAGGTTTGCTGCTTGCTTTGCCAGACGCAACCGCTCTTCGCTGGCTTGAAGCGCTTGCTCTGCCGTATGACGCCGATCGGCAACATTAAATATGACCAGGGTATAAAGTTGTTCCTGTACTTTTATAGGGCTGAGGCCAATATCTAACATCATTTCCTTGCCGTTGCGACTGAGCGCGACAAGTCCTTTGCCATCACCCATGGAACGCTTCTTGGGCTTGCTAAAAAAAAGTTCTCGATAGTGTTGGTGCTGTTTACGATACTGGGGTGGTATGAGCGCTTCAACCGTTAGTCCACATAGCTCATCTTCGGTGTAACCGAATAGCAATTGCGCCGCTGGATTTGCCAACACGATGTGGCCGAAGTTGTCGACCAGCAGCATGGCATCGGCTGCCGCATCAAACAATGTCCGGAAATGTAAATCTTTTAGCACATTAGTCAAAGTATGTTCTAGTTGTAGAAATATTTCATAAGTATAGTAGTTTACGATAAAAATACAGCCACCCGGTTATTAAAATTTAGAGGTACCTTTTACTGATATATAAGTGCTGGCCCTTACGTGTCAGCACTAATATTTTAGTCTGCCTTTTATTAGTAGAATGTTCTAAGTATCAAGCATCGCTACCAATTTCTTTTCCTTGATTACTAATGCCATTTTTTTCCAAATAAGGAGGCTTAAATGGAATCTGTAAAACCACAAACCAAGAGCGCCAAAAGTACCAAGGGCACCAAGAAAACATTATCTGTCGTAGGTAATGAATCCAAGTCTACGCCAAATAAAGAAGAGCGAAATACGCGTATCGCTATTTCAGCCTATTTCAAGGCGCAGGCCCGTGGGTTTGAGCAGGGGCATGAGATGGCAGACTGGCTGGCAGCAGAAGCGGAGGTGCAATAATGAGTGCGCTATCCATTAAACAACAAGTGAGTGCCGAAACCTCAGTCGCTTCAATCGCAAATGATCACGCTGATAATAGTGAAGAAGAAGCAATTCTGACGCTCTATGATAATGGCATGATTCGCACCTTCAACCAAGCAAGTTTGAATTTGCTTGATTGTTCGTCCAGTCAATTCACTGGGCAACATATGACCAGAATATTACCGCAACTGAAAGAAATCAAGCTAATTCAGAACAAGCGGGCTAATCCATATTTACGCTTTCTTTCACGAATTGGTTACAGCTTCGAAGTTGTGAACATGAGTGGGAAAAATTTTGTAGGAGAGCTTTTTTACAACGATATGGTACATCTCGGCCGTCACTATTTACGTGTGATTATCAAACCGGTTAGCCGTCTGACCTGACAAATTGGGCCAATCCAGTAGCGAGGAGAAAGAAGAAAAAAGAATAAAATCTACGCTAAAGACGCTAACTCGGCAAGGCAATTACATACTTAATCTAGTGTTTAATTGCAAAAATAAGGTATATTATTTTGAAGTTTAACTAACTGTTTTGTATAAATATATTTTTTAATAAGTAGATGTCGAATTAATGCAATTAAACACTCGAGCATTTTGTCAGTTAACAGCAAAGGAATAATTAGTATGAAAACCACACATTTTTTAGCAGCCGCATTAGCGGTTCTGGCTTTGTTTTTATCCGGCTACGGAGGTGTCGCTTCCGCAGCGCCAGCTTCAGAAGCGTCCAA
>JAJFJK010000025.1 GCA_021774075.1 Nitrosomonas sp.
TAGAAACCGGAGCGTGCTTTAACATAGGGTTTGTAGCACTTCCAGAACCTGATATTTTCGCTACAGCTTTGTTATGGCTCATAAATAAAAATACACCGGACATTAGAAACAGTACAAAATTACCACGTACAACGGCACCGCGCATCCCAAGAATATTTATCATGAAATAAAACATCACGACCATCATCAGGGTTTTCAGGACTTCATTTAAAAGCCCACGCAAGGCATTGCCGTCAGATTGTCGGACATCTCTTACAATTGTAAAGTACAACAGTTTTAAAAAATTCCATGTGCCGATAAGAAATCTTGACATGTGCGTGTTGATCCTACTTCGAAAGTTTGCCTGACCTTAGTCTATTGCTGACTTAATGAAATAGACATTAAGATGAATATCTCTATGAAGCAAGAAAAGCTAACTTTACGGGAAAGTTTCAAATGTCTGCAATTGATAAAAAATTATTATTCACGGAAATGCGCCGCCTATCACTTGAGGCCGGGCGCGCTATTATGGAAATTTACAAATCGGATGATTTTGAAGTGAATACAAAATCTGACGAAAGCCCGGTTACTATTGCAGACGTGACCGCTGATAAAATTATTTATAATGGACTACACAAAAGTTTTCCTGATGCTGCTATAGTAACTGAAGAACAAAGTGACACACATTCCAACAAGACCAATACGTTTTTAATCGTTGATCCATTGGATGGAACAAAAGAGTTTATCCACAGACGCGGTGATTTTACTGTGAACATTGCATATGTCGAAAATGGAATACCGGTTATGGGAGTTGTATATGCGCCGGCAAAAAACCGGCTATTTATAACGGATATGAACGGGAAGTCATTCGAAGAGATGGCTCCGTTTGATGATAATGTTGTTGGTGAGCTAAAACATATCCACGTAAACACACCGGACCAAAGCAAGCTTATTGTTGTTGCCTCAAAATCGCACCGTGATCAGGCAACGGATGATTATATCAATAAGTATAATGTTGAAGATATGCGAAGTGCAGGCTCATCGTTGAAATTTTGTCTTGTCGCAACGGGTGAAGCGGATTTTTATCCACGTCTGGGCCGGACAATGGAATGGGATACTGCCGCAGGGCAGGCTGTACTGCAAGGAGCAGGCGGTAAAGTGGTTCGTTTTGATAACCATGCGCCACTTACATATGGGAAAAACATCTATGAAAACCCATTTTTTATAGCTTACGCACCGGGAATTGTTTTGCAGAATGCATGAACTGCGCATAAGCATAGATGGTGACAATTGGAGTAGAATAACAAATTTGTTATATTCTGGTTGTTAAGAATATTCTTGTATAACAACCGGAAAATGAAGAAATACTGACTATTACGGCTCAAAAATGTAATATGGCCGTAAAATAACCAAAATTTTGCAATAGGAAGTTCATGTTTCAATTGTAACGGTGGTTTAACGAGTATTTTAAAACCACCCGAAAGAGGTAGAGTAAATGAGAAAAAAAGTAACAAAAGCGATATTTCCTGTTGCAGGCATGGGTACGCGATTTCTTCCGGCAACGAAGTCGATCCCAAAAGAAATTCTTTCTTTGGTTGATCGCCCTCTTATTCAATATGCAATTGATGAAGCACGCTCCGCCGGGATTACAGAGTTTATATTTGTGACATCGCGCGGCAAAGGTGCTTTGGAGGATTATTTTGATGCTGCGCCGCAGCTTGAGCAAACTTTACGCAAGAAAAATAAACATGACCTCCTAGAAGAGTTGAAAAGATCAACGATGGATAGTGGTGAAATTGTTTATGTCCGCCAAAGGGAAGCATTGGGGCTGGGACATGCTGTATGGTGTGCGCGTCGGCTGATCGCGAATGAACCCTTTGCTGTAATTCTGCCGGATGATGTTATTGCAGCTGAAAAACCATGTTTAAGGCAAATGGTCGAGGCATATGAAAACACCGGCGGCTGTATGGTTGCCGCAATGGAGGTTCCACCACATAAAGCATCTGCATACGGCCTACTTGATGTCAAAGAAGATATGGGGTCGTTGTTGAAAATTAACGGAATGGTGGAAAAACCCGATGCTAAAGACGCACCATCTAATCTAGCTGTTATTGGGCGATACATTTTGACGCCAAAGGTTTTGAACAATCTTGGTAAATTAAAAAAAGGTGCTGGTGGTGAAATTCAGCTTACAGATGCCATCGCTATGGAAGCTAAGAGCGGCAATGATGTTTTCGGACTAAGGTTTGATGGGCAGCGCTACGATTGTGGTTCTAAATCAGGATTTTTGCAGGCCACGATTGCATTTGCTCTTTCACGACCTGAGCTGCACGATGAACTGATGGATTTTTTAGCAGAAACAGTGGGCTCTCGTCGCGCGGCACAGTAAATATCCACCAATTATAATTTAGCAATAAAACCACTCTGTGATAATGTGTAAACAACCTTGCCGGATGGCAGGGTAACGGGCGTGCTATCAATGATGGACAGGACGCATTGAGCGTATATGAATATTTACCATCAAAATGATTGGTTGGGATGAGTATCAGCGGTGAACTATGGCATGCATATAAGCTGCGCTGGAAACGTCGCAAGTTATTGTATCGTGCAATAAGAAAACGGCACCAGCTTAAATCTGTTGTTAATCGGACCGGACAAATAAATCCCGATACCATTCTCGCTGTATCAACCGTACGCAATGAAATTGTTCGCCTTCCATACTTTCTAGCGCATCACCGTAAATTGGGCGTCGGTCACTTTTTGTTCGTTGATAACGGGAGTGATGATGGCACGATTGAATTTCTGGGCAAGCAGCCTGATGTTTCAC
>JAJFJK010000026.1 GCA_021774075.1 Nitrosomonas sp.
TAGCTGCCAAAGAAGGTACATCTCTTAAACGCTAATTAGCGACAATAATATTGTGGTATGAGGCACAACTTGCTAAAGTGATTATGACAAAGTCGCTCGGTAATTAGGCCTACAGTTTCCCTTGGTAATCACACCCATACAATTTATATACCCCACTCAATACCAATGACCAGTCGGTCATTTCGTGCAAATTGCCCAAATAATCCCCTTTGGTCACCATAGAAAATATCCATACCCACCCAAACTTTAACATTGTCCTGCCACTCATAGCTTACTTTAGGACGCACCAGACCATCGTCATTATTTGTGCTGTGTATCCACAGTACTTCAGTAACCAGGGTATCGTTCAAGAAATCGCGCCGAGCTAGAAATGTTAGGGTGGTATCAACTTTGTCCCGCACAAGCCTCGGTTGATTGTCAATTAAATGGCTTTGAAAGAGCTGCGTGCTTAAGAATGTGTTTTCGATACCCGACCAATCCAGGCCAAAAACATACGCAAATTCATCACTTTTATTGACGCCAGCATAATCATTGATATCTTTTGCCAGAAAATATCGGTCTGTTGAATAGCCCACCTCGCCACGCAATACAAATTCACCAAAAGCATTGCTGAAAGTGCCGCCAATTAAATGCGTTCGTTCATAACGTGGTGTTACTGTAACTGTTGGCTGCGGCCTTGATGTTAGTGTGCGAAACAAAACCGGGATATCGTTGTAATGATAAAGATAATTAAGTGTTAAATCCCAGCCGCCCACAAAGTGCGTTAAACGTGCGCCATAATCGGCATCTGCAAAAAAACCATTGGGTTTTTCGACTGGCTGTAAATTTACGCTTACTCCTGGTGGTGCAGTAGGTACTAACAAGGGTGAGGTAAATGCGTACAGTGAGTCTGATTCCGGCAATGCATGGTATGTTTGATCGGGAATCCAAATTAACTGCAATACCGCATCATTAATTGGAATTTCTGCATTTACTGTCCACAAAGGGATGCGTGATCGACTAAAATCATCAAGAATAAATTCACGAAAATCTTGTGGATTGACAACATCCAGCAATTTTAATCCGTCTGCCTGACCCCAAACAATTTGTTGCTTTCCCAGCGTCAAATACGTTTGACCAACGGTTGCCTCATAATAAAATTCACGTAATGCCACGTCAGTATGATTGCCAATTAACCCGCGACGAGATATCGGCGATATTTCAGTTTGCGATGGACTGCCGGGTTCCAGTTTGTCGTTGATATCGCCTCGCAAACGGCCAATCATCGTGAGCTTATGATTATTGGGTAGTTCAATATTGATTTCAGGCTCGTAAATGAACTGTAATTTCTGATTGCTATTTTTAGAAACACCATAAGCCCATTGCGTTTCCAACAGAGCACTGTAGTCAATATTACGGAATTTCGCTTCAGTACCGGCCCCACTGGCCCAGGTACTGAAGCAAATACTACAAAAGATCACCAGCTTTATAAGCGCACGTAACATGATGATCTATTGCTTATGACTATAAGCCACGACGCAACGCTTGCTGCGTAAAGATATCGTCCGTCACGCCTGTTGAGTAGTCAATATCACTGAAAAGGAAACGCGTGTTATGCCCCGTCTTGTGATTGCTGACTTCTAGCGTGTGCGCTGTCCAGATATTTTGTACCTGACGAATATCGCGAAAATTGATGGTTTTTAATTCATTGCCACGTACATCCCAGTGTGCGGATTGGCGCACCATCCAGATATTACTGTCAATGTGGTAGATAACCTTGCTGTAGCCCAATTCTTTCGCGATTTTGTCATTGACGGGTATCGCCTCAACGATAAAGCTGTGATGACCATCAATTTCTTCTTCACCTACGGTCTTCCAGTTATAGTCTTCGATACCGACCTTGTTCTCCTTTTTGATGTCTTCATAAGTAAAGTCGGTACCCAGGAAGTAATCTCCACGATCTGACGATGAAATACGGCGGACTTTGCGCATGGCCGGCAAATACAGCCATTGGTCATCGTCTTGATCAGCTTGCGGATAGTCATAGGTTAAAAAGGCGGTTTTTCTCACATTGTTAGGTTTTAAGTAAAAAATCATGGTGCGTTTTTCTTCGCCATAATATTTACGAAAACCACGCGTCTCGCGTACCCGTTTTTTGCCGCGACGGTCGACCATTTCCATAATTAAGTTGCGTGACACAGATGCGCCTTCATCACGTGCGTTAATCTGTTGTGCAATCTCAAGACCGCTGGGGTGGCTAGTTTCTGCTACTGCTGTATTCACAAGCATCAAGACGCTGACACTCATTAAAAAGCATTTACTGAATAGGTTTTGTTTGAACTTCATCTTTTCGCTCCTTATGGGTTGCGTCAGCAAGACGAATGGGATCAATCATCTCAATGGGTATAGTGGTATTTGCTGAGGATGTTTTTGGATATAGAAAGGCAGGATGTATTGCCTTGATTAAGGCCGGCAATATGGTCATGCTGGCGACAAAGCTGGCGGAGATACCCACCGCAACAAGCGAACCAAATTTGATCAAAGGCACCACTTCACTGGTTGTCAGAACGCCAAAGCCAAGTGCCAATGCAGCAAAGTTAAACAACAAGGCACGGCCTGTACTTGGATATAAAATCTCTATGGCTTCATCAAAAGAATGCTTTTGATCCCGGATTAGAACCTTCAGGCGTTCAATGGTATGCACCGCAAAATCCACACCCAGCCCAATCGCAATGGCTGCGAACATGGAGGTGCCAATAGCAAGCCAAATACCGGAAAAACCCATCACGGCGCAAATCAACAGCACCGAGAAAGCCGCGGGAATGACCGTAATAACACCGGCAACCATGGAACGCATGTTGAACGACGCCATCATCCAAACCAGCATTAACGCCACCGCGACACTACCGAAATGACTTTTTCCCAGGAGCTTGATCCAGTGATAATCAACATTTACCCGACCACTGAGGTTAGCGCTGATATCCGGTGCATTGAAATGATCAGCTATATAAAGCTGCATGGCTTCAACGACGACTTTCTCATGCGTATAAACTCCGGTATCCATGCGGATGCGTACATTTGCGAGTCGGTAGTCATAATCGGCTTCTTCCTCAAAATCAGCGGGATCACCACTTGCCGAATACAACAGGAAATACTGCGCTACCAGATCCGGATCAGTGGGTAATTGATAGGCATCCAGACGGTCTTCATTTAATGCCCGGTTCATTTGTTTCAGGTAATCCACGATTGAAGTGGAACCCTTCACATGCGGCAATGTTTCTGCGTAGCTTTGTAGTGCCTCAATACGCGTCAAGTTTTCGGGTTTAAATAGATCCTCTGCTTGCGGTGTTTCCACAACAACATCGAGATAATGTACGCCATCAAGTTTCTGATTAATGATGGTGTCAGCATGCACAATCGGCTCATCTTTTTGAAAAATAGTGATGCGCGCTTCATTTAACTCAAGCTTAAAAGCGCCTACAATGCCGGCACTGGTTACTATTGCAGCAAGGAATAACACCAGTACATGATGACGAGAAACCCAGCATCCGAAAGATTTCATGGCAAGACCAAAGCGATCAACTTGCAATTGATTTTGTTGGTCTTGAATTTGATAAGCGGGGCTTGGTTTGAGCTTAAGCAGGCTTAGTGCTGCGGGAAGTACCGTAACGGAAAATAACCAGGCAACGCCCACACCGAGCATGGCGAATAGACCAAAGTATTGCATAGGTGGCATCACCGAAGCCAAACTTAAGCCCAAAAAACCCGCCATTGTTGTGAGTGTCGTCACCGTAATGGGTCGCCACATTTTTTCCATAGTGCGTATCACGATACGTCGCGGCGTATCCTTTGGTTGTTGCGCAACTTCCTCGTAATACTGACTCAGAATGTGAATAGAATCCGCAACAGCAATACCAATCAACACAACGGGCAAGGCATTTGTAATGACAAAGAAACTGACATCAAATGCAGCCATCACACCCAAAGCACTGCCAACCGTTGCTAATACGACAAAGTTGGGTAATAACGTACCGCGCAATGTACGGAATGCAACAAACAAAATCAGCGTAATAATTAATGCGGCAATGGGGTTAAGACGCTGCGCATCCGCATCAATATATGCCCCCATGTAACCGCTTACCGCACCTTCACCCGCAACATGAATCATTTCTCCCTGTTTTGTGGGTGCTTGCTCAACCAGCGCGAGTAAGTCGGCATAGACCTGTTGCGCTTGCGTTTGATCAATCAGTTCCGCCACGATCAGTGTCGCATCACCATGGCGCGACACCAAACTCCCCAAGTACAAAGGGAAATCCATTACGGCTTCACGCACTTGATCTGCTTGCCGTTGCGTTGTGGGTGGTGTCTCAAAAAACGCCTCAACCAGCATGCCGTCATCGGTGCCGATAATGTCATTCTCTGTAGCAAGACTGGTCACCCGCTCCGGGTCGATGCTGTCTATCGACTCGATTCGTTCGGTTAGCCATTCCACCAATGCCAACGTGTGTGGATTGAAGACGCCGGCTTCACCTTCATTAACAATGGCGATAACCATTGGGTCTTTAAGACCAAAAATATCCTCCACCTTGTCTCGATAAATTAGCGCTGGATGGTCCGGTGGTATGAACGCATCCGAGCGCGTATCCTTCTGCAATGTTGGGATAAATATTGCTGTGCCCAATATCAACATGAGCCCAGCAATAATGATTGTTTTTGGGAAAGCCGTAACCGCTTGAAAAAAACGGCTTGCCCATATTTCATTATTAATTTTATTCATCATTATTTCCTGCTAAGTGTATATACACATATTAACCATCAATTTGACTTCCAATTTGCTTATTTATCTTGCCTAAACGCTGCAAAGAGAAGATATGCAACAGAATAAATAGTGGCACGACATAAAGCGGGATCAATAAGAACATGATATCTGGCGCATGATCTCTTAATACAACCAGGGTACCCAAACTTAATACGACGACGAAATCCAAAATGCCGATTAAATTGCCTCGAATAATAGCTTGACGTTCGTTGGTTGGATTTTTGTAGAGATAATACAAACCAAGGAATGCGCCGAATCCAGCCAAAATATCACCTAGACCGCCGGTATATTGAAACCAAACCGGTAATGCGGCAGTAAAGAAAAACAGTATGCCGAAAGCCGCTCTCATAAACTGCAATGATAGAAATGTCTTTGTTGACATGGCATCCACTGCTTTTGTTAATGGCTGCCATAGTTGTTTAGCCAAATAACCGAGTACAACTGGAATGACGACACCCATAACAAATGCCAGTTGTGGCATGTCTGCGTTTGCATAAAACCCTTCGGACAATAATGTATAAGCCGTTGCAAACCATAAAATAAACACAGCACCAATGATCATCAAAACGGATTTACTGGCGCCTGCTTTGCCCAGGGCGGTTAAGATCATTAATGAAAAAATAACCTCAACCACTATTACAGCCACCGTAAAATCTTCTTCCTGAAAATTGGCATGCAATGCTTCAATGGGCACAGTAGCAAATGTGATGATGCTCAGTAGCATGGCGAGTCCCATGCTATTTAGAAAAAATGGATTGAATTGGTTTTGTTGACTTTTCATTTCCTTCTCCTTAGTGGTTACATCGATAGTTATTACTATTGTTATATTTAATAAGTGTATATACACTTATTTGAGTAAAAAAAATACCTAAAATACAAACTTTTATATTACAGAATTCATTATACGTGCATATACACCATTTGTGTTAAAAATATTATAAAAACTGGTGAATCGTTGATAGTTGTTGTAAGCATGTGATTAATTGCTTGGTATTTCTTTCTCCCATGAAAACAACCATCTCACTTTGAGCTTGTTGCCAATAAGGCATCGCCATTTCTTGAGCTGCTTTTCCCTTATTGGTTAATGCAATACGTCGGGATCGTTTATCGGTAACATCCGGTATTATCGATAAATAACCTTCTTTTTCCAACGGTTTCAGATTCCGGGTTAATGTGGTTCTATCCATCACCAAGTATTCAGCCAGCTCCGTGACGGATACAGTGCCTATTCGATTTAGAATAGTTAAAATTGTAAATTGCGTACAGCGTAGCTTAGTAGGTGCCAAAATTTTATCGTAATGCTGAGAGACGGCACGCATGGCTTTACGTAAATTAAAATTCACGCAATCGGGACAGTCAGTTAAAGTAATTTTCTCATCCATCTATGTGTATATACACCATAATAAATTTTTTGTCAAAAAATACTAGAATCGTCCCAGATAAAACCCATTTGCATGTAATGGGGGGGTAACGCTGCGTGTATTCCAGTAAATCCAGTTTCGACAGTTAAACGACAGACCCATTACCCATAGCAGTACTGACGCACAAACGCCATAAATTTACGTATGCGGCTCACGTTGCGTAAATCCGGATGCGTTAATATCCAAAGTTCTTTGTTTGCTTCCTCGGGCAGAGTAAGCAGCGTAGCCAGCTCTACATCGCCATCACCCAAATAGTGTGGCAATAAGCCAACACCCAGTCCCAGCCTAATCATCTGATGCATAACAGTGAAATGGTCTGCACTATCGAAAGAAGTGCCATCTGGGACATGTGTTTTATGCCATTTATAAAATGGTTGGTGGGCGAAATCAGCGTTCATGTGCATGATCGGTAATGTTTCCAATTGCTCTTTATTGGTAACAGGCGCTTTATCTCCATACAGCGCGGTTAACCCATAAAAGCGGTAATGCACATCCATTAGCTTGCGGCCGATCATGTAATCAGGGCGGATATTGCCCACAGAAATAGCAATATCAGCTTCATGCTTTACAAGGTTAATATTCTGTGGTGAGACAAGAAATTCAAAATAAATATCTGCATGTTGCTTGCGGAATTCCTTAATCAAAGGCCCTAACCAGTTTTGAAATAATGAATCTGTAGTGGCCAGTTTGATCACGCCACCGGACTGGTGATCAGTATCTTTCACTTTACGCATCAGCTCAATCACCGAGTACTGCATCGCTTCGGCGTGATCTTTCATGATGTTACCTGCTGGAGTCAGTGTAAAACCATCGTGCGAGCGGTCAAATAACCGTGCGCCCATTTTCTTTTCTAACATATTGATTCGACGCAGTACAGTAGAAAGATTGACTTTCAGAGCAGCAGCAGCTGATTTGAGCGTGCCATGCTCAGCAATACTCAAGAAGAAACGATAATCATCCCAGTCTTCTACCATAATTCTCCCGTTACCTTTATGCCCATACGTAGAGACACAAATAACACTAACAAGCCTGTAATTAAGACCAAAATCCTTAGCGGGAAAAACTTTAAGGAAAGCAAGTTACCTATTTGTCCGCCTACAAATACAGCAAACAGTAAGGGCCAGTATGCCAATAACATCTCTGAAAACCCAATCTTTTGTAGATGCCCTAGTAATCCTGCCGTCGAATTAACCAGGATAAACAATGAAGCGGTTGTCGCAATCTGCCGGGGGGAACCGGCACGCAGTAAATGCAGAACTGGTGCCAGGAAAATACCACCCCCAATACCAATTATGCCTGAGAGAAAACCAAGTATTGCTCCCACTATAATGGCTAAGGGTAGTGAAGGTGGATGATAACTGGCATGTGGGTCGTCAAATACTTTGTGTTGCCAAATCAGCAGCAAACCTGCTATCAACAGCGACAAGAAAATCAGCCATTCAAAAATTAACTGATCAATGGCCAGCGTACCACCAAGATAAGAAAGCGGAATCGAGCCAATTAGATAGGGGGTCAGTAGACGACTATTGAAATGCCCTGCCCGCACATAGTGCAAGCTGTTACCGGAGACAACGATGATATTGCACGCTAGCGCCAGCATCGGAATGATGGCATAAGGCAAGCCCCATAGTACCAACAAAGCCAGATAAGACGAACCACCACCGAAGCCCACACTGGCATAGAGTAATGCGATGACACCAAATAAAGCAGCTAGTAGCATTGATATCTTTGTCGTTTAAATTTCAGCAACAAGCGCAATGTTCAGGCTAAAGTTGTACATAAATTGACATTTATCCGGTCACATGACGCTTCTTTATCAGTGACGTTTTAGTTACTATGAAAAATATTCTTTCACGGCGTGGCTATAGGCCATGGATGCAACGATCGCAACGCACCCAATTGGCCTCACCATCACTGTAATACTCTTTTTTCCAGATTGGAACGCGAGCCTTAATCGCATTGATAATATATTCTGTCGCTTCGAAAGCTTCCTTGCGATGTATGGCGGCGCTCATTATCCAAACTGCAAGATCGCCAATCGCTAAATGGCCGGCACGATGAATAGCACGTGCTTCAAGAATATCAAATTGTTCACGCACTTCGCTGATAATGGCATGGCCTTCGTGCAATGCCAGTTCTGGGTAAGCTTCATATTCAAGGGATGAGACTTCCCTATCATCGTTTATTGCCCTAACAAGGCCCTCAAATGTCACAATGCCCCCGGTATGGGGATGCAATGATTCAATTAAGGGGTTGATAGGCTGGTTTGTGAGTTGGAATGACATGCAAGTACTCCTTCAATTTGATATTTGCGGGCACAGCGTTCACAAGATGTTTCGGCACAAGGCGCAGCACGCAGACAATGGTTATTCCATTAACAAGTGCTGCAACGCAGTGGCGGAACATCTTGTGTTCGCCCTGCGGGTTAGCTTTTCAGCGTCACTGGCGGCGTCAGGTCTCTTGACAAGGAAATGGCCATTACCTGCAAGATCTGCTCTTGCCAGTAACGCTGAAAAGCTAACTGTGTCTGTAAATATCAAGTTTAAGGAGTACTAACCTCCAGCCACCGGCGGAATAAACACGACCCGGTCTCCTTCCTTCAGCACTGAATCGGCCGGGCGGTAACGATCGTTAATGGCAACCAGGATATTTGCCTCAGAAAACGGCCAGTGATACTTTGCTGTCAGGTCATGGAATAACGCTTTAGCCGTTACTGCCTCAGTTGTCAGTGTTTCTTCTGCGTGTCCTGTTGCGTCACGTAATGCAGCGAAATAGGTGATATGTAGGGTCGTCATGACAACACCTCAATATATTCCTGCGGCGTATTGATATTGCTCAGTACTTCATGCAAATAACTGACTTGATCTTTGCCGTTATGATAGGCCAACGTACCCTTATCGCGTCCCATTCGGGTGCTTTTGCCTCCGGCGAGAATGAGTCCATAAAGTGGGTTTTGCATTTTACTCTCCTGCGTGAATATCTGATTTGCCACCAGTTTTCTCCAACAATCGTGTCTGTTCTATAACCATGGCATGGCTCATGGATTTACACATATCATAGATCGTGAGTGCGGCAACACTGACTCCAGTCAATGCTTCCATTTCCACTCCGGTTTTGTTGGTACAAGTAACGCGGCAGCGAATGATCAACATGTCATCCTTTGGTTTGATCGTAATGGCAATGCCTTCTACCGGCAATGGATGACAAAATGGAATCAGTTCATGCGTGCGCTTAACCGCCTGCGTACCGGCAATAATAGCGGTGTGAAAAACAGGCCCCTTGGGTGAAGTGATATCTTCGCCATGCATCGCTTCCAACACTTCATATGGCAAACGTAAGATAGTTTCCGCCTCTGCCGTACGCTGGGTGATTGCTTTGTCACTGACATCAACCATGCCGGGGTTATTTTGTGCATCAATATGTGATAATGCGTTGTTCATCTTATCCTCCAATCTGATACATTGGTTGAGGCTGGTGGGGAATGCGTCCAATCGGCTTCATGGCAATGATTGTCGCCAGCACCTCTGGATAGTCTTCTGATGCCAACGATTTTAGATCAATACCTTCTTGCATGAACAAACAGGGACGGATCTGACCTTTCGGTGTCAAGCGAAGACGTGAGCAGCCGGTGCAAAACGGGTTGGATTCAGAGGTAATAAAACCGATCTGTGCGCCGTTGGAAACAAGAAAGTTGCGCGAAGTACTGTCCGTCTTATCGTTAAGCCTACTGAATTGATAATCCGCTTCTAGCATAGTTTTTATATCGAAAGCAGAAAGAAAGCGTTCTTGAAACTGTGATTTCATCACGCCGATATTCATTACTTCCAGAAACCGTACTGGAATATCATGCGTAGCAGACCATTCAACAAAAGCTGGCAATTCATGGTCATTCACGCCTTTCATAATTACCGCATTAATCTTGATTGCAAATCCCCGTGTCTTGGCAGTAAAAATTGCGTCCATCACCGTTTCAAACGCATCACGGCGGGTAATCCGCATGAAATTCTCAGCATCCAGGCTATCGAGGCTGATATTGAGTTGTTGCAACTTAGTATGCTGCAACAACGGTAAATACGGTGCAAGTAACAACGCATTCGTAGTCAGTCCAAATTTTTGGACTGGCAACGTTGACAGTTCATCGACTATTTCCATGAAATCCCGGCGCATTAGCGGTTCACCACCGGTTAAACGTACCTCCTCGATACCCAGCGCCACTAAATTGCGTGTAATGTGCACCAAGTCTTTGGCGCTCGCCCAATCCTTCTGCGGCATAAACACCGGACGCTCAGGCATACAATAAAGACAGCGCAGATTGCATGCATCGAGCAACGAGATGCGCAGCTTGCGCATGTGCCGCCCATGTTTATCCACCATGTGTTGACTTAAAACAGACATGGTGCCCTCCACGAAATAAATGGGTAGCATTCACCCGCACAAAACTGATCGGCATCACTGGGGAGCTCAATAAAACCACTGCTATCAGCAAGACTGGTGAAGTCACCCGAACCATTATGCTGCACCGATACCACCTCACGATTAGGGCTGGCTTTCACTGGTAGAAACACCGTGAACGGTATATTTACATCGACCGCTTCACCCAGCGTTTTGTAATCAATGAGCAGCTCGTTATACTCGCTAATTTTCTTTAATGCTGGAATCACATAGCGTAAAGTGCAGGTAAGTGCTGACACTGGATTGCCGGGTAGACCGAACACCAATGTATTCGCTTTTTTACCAAACCACATCGGTTTTCCAGGGCGTTGGCATACACCATGAGAAATGCTTTTTACTGCCAATTTCTTCAGCACATCGGGAATCAGATCGTAGATTCCTTTGGAAACACCACCGGAAATTAGCACCACATCTACAACATCCCAAATTTTTGCAAACTCTGCGTGAAGTTGTGTCGCATCATCGGGCACATGATTACAGAAAATTTTGGTGAAGCCATGCCCTTGGAGTGCCGCCTGCAACATCGCATCATTACTTCTACGTAATTGATGTGGCTCGATCTTTGCATCAGTCGCCACCAATTCATCACCTGTCGTAATAATCGCTATGCGTGGTTTGGCATAGACAGGGACAGTATGTATGCCATTAGAGCCAAGAATGGCAATTTCCGGGCTGCCAATTATTGTGCCTTTTTTGATTAGAACAGCACCTTTTTTGCTGTCACTTGCTTGCGGGTGAATATGTTGCCCAGTACGAACTCGTTGCGTATTGAGAATAACGCCACCGGCTTGTTTTTCGATTTCTTCATAAGGAATCACCGCATCTGTGCCCTGCGGTAATGGTGCACCGGTTGCCACTTCTATAGCCATCGCTGCATCTTGCAATATGGCTTGCGGCTTACCCGCTTGCGCATAACCGCTCAAATCCATGTATTGCCCCTCGCTAGTGAAGCTGGCGCTAGCAATGGCAATGTCGTCCTTAGTAATACGGTCAAATGGTGGGTAATCGCGTTCTGCCTTGATGTCTACTGCCAGCACATGGTCATTGGCTTCGATCAGTGGAATGGCGGTTACCTTTGCTGCAGGCAGTGCCTCGTGAATCAGTTTTTCAGCTTTGGATACACTTATCAACATGACCGATTCCTATAAATCCAACACCAGCCGGTTTCCCTTCACACGCGAGACGCAACTGCACATCACATTGCCAGCTTTTTTCTCATAACTGTCCAGCACGATGTCACGGTGATCAATATCTCCTTCCAACACAGGTACTTTACAGCTCGCACATTCACCGCGTTTGCAGCTGAAACCAACAGTCACACCCGCATCAAGCAAGGCATCAAGAACCGACTGATCTTTGGCAACCTGAATGGTTTTGCCGCTCTTACGCAATTCCACTTCAATCGGCTGGTCAGTTTCCTGTTTGGCTGAAGGGTTACCGAATAATTCAAAATGCGTTTGTTCTTTCGGCCAGCCTTTTGTTTCAGCGATGGCTATGACCGCTTCAATTAATGCCTTTGGGCCACATACATAAATATGAGTGCCAACTTTTGGTTCAGCCAGAATGTCATTAAGATCTATTTTAGTCGGCGGATCTTCTCTGCTGTAATAGAAATGGCCGTCATCATCGGCGAGTTCAGCGACTTGTTGCTTAAAGGCCATGTGCGCCCGGGTACGCACGGTGTAATGCATCTCAAACGAAGCGTCGGCAGCATGCAGTGTCCTTGCCATAGACAAGATCGGCGTAATGCCAATCCCCCCGGCAATAAGTGTCGAGTGTGAGGCATTCTCTACTAATGGAAAATCATTCTTCGGCGGCTGTATATAGAGACGATCACCAATGCGCGGTGTGTAATGCATAAAATAGGAACCACACTCGCCGTCTATTTCTTTTAGTACGGCGATATGAAATGCAGTGCGCTGCTCTGGTCCATTAATCAGCGAATAAGCGTTCGCTTTAACCTGCTCGTCGTGGCCACGCACGGCGATACGGATATACGCACCGGCATAAGGCACAACTGGCGTGCCATCTAGTGGACGCAGAATAAATTCAGAAATATTCTCAGCTTGCCCACAAATGCCGGTCACTTCCACAGGAATAAATCCACCACCAAGATTTTCGATTTCCTGCGTGGTGGGCAGGGAAAAACTTGCCCGAGAAGGATCCGGCTGTTCAGGTAGCATTGCTTCAATATCTTCTTGTGTATAACGCGGGACAATATGTTGCGGACAATTCCAATCAAACGAATCGAGCGTAATGATCATGGCGCGATGTGCCGAATAGCCATAGCCTTCCGGTTCCAATTTTGCGACCTGCATCAGGTCTTCGCGCTCGGTTACAATCCTGCAATAGCCAAGGATTTTCAAGCGGCGACGATTCGGATAATCCATCAGAATCAACGAAACTCTATCGGTGCTGCGTAGATTACCGACACTGATATATTGGTCATTGCCGCGAAAATCAGGAAAGGCAATAGTCTTCTCATCAATAACACGCAAAAAACCTTTTGGCCCACCACGATGCTGAACATATGGCCAGCCATCACTGTTGACGGTTGCCATGTAAAAGCTGTCTCGCGTCTCTATAAACTCACGTTCCCGTTCCGCAAATAAATCATGTGCGACAGGGCTGTCTTCCAGTTGTTGCCCAGTTTCCCGCACACCGTATTCTTCCTGTACGTTTTTTACAGTCTCTGTAAACAAGCGTTTTACGTAAGGATGTGGCATGGTGTGGTCCTCTTAAACAAAATCTATTATACCCAGTGATTATAGGATAGTGTGCACACCACCCTATAATCTTGGTACTCCTTCAACCTGATATTTACGGGATACTAGGAGGCTGTCCGAGAATAGTGGTCGTAGCGAGGGGACGTAATTTTGAGTCAGATTTTTTGATCATTTTAGGCGAATAGTTGTTCTATTTTACGAAAATGATCGGGAAATCTGGCCAAAATAGCTTTTCCGCAGTAGATCATTCTATTCTCGGACAGCCTCCTAGGCCGCCTTCTGCGTGTTACTGAGTAAATGAATTTCAGGGAAATCAATTTTCACTTGTGTGGACTTGCCAAGCACATTTGTCATGAAATTTAATCCTACATGCGTAATAATTTCAACGATTTCAGCATCGCTCAAACCGGCTGCTTTAGCTTGGGCAAATTCCAGCGTCGTAATTTCACCGCGTTTTTCATTCAGGGCAGAGGCAAATGTCACAGCAGCGTGGGCTTTTGGATCTACCGAGCTACCATTCCGGGCATTTTCAATTTCATCGTCGTTTAGCCCAGCACCTCGCGCAATAGCGGTATGTGCAGAAACGCAATATTGGCAACCATTTTTTTCGGCTAGAGCCAGTGCAATGCGCTCACCGATCTTGGGATCTAATACACCCTGGCCGATATTTTCAAACAAACCTAAGAAAGCTGCCAATGCTTTGGGTGAATGCGCAAATACGCGTAAGAAATTAGGAACAACACCAAGTTTTTGTTGAACAGCATCCAGCAATTCCTTGGTTTCGCCTGTAGCTTCCTGATGATTTATGGTTTCAATACGTGACATAATAATTCTCCTATTGGTAACAGTTAGCGTTAAATGTTGCGCCGCACTTCTGATATCCGTACGCGACAAATGCATGTTACCTGTTACCCTTCACGCCCGAAATAGGATAGATTGCAAACCATATCTGCATAAATGCCAACACCGACATCATTGCAAATTTATGTTGTAGATTGCACAATAAATCATCACTACCTTTCTCCGCTCAAAATCAACCTTCCATCGCATTTTCAAATGGCAACCATTGCCCATTTATTAAAATCTCTAATGGCTGAAAATTGGCTTTATAGTTCATTTTAGAATTTTCTTTTATCCAGTAGCCTAAATACAGATAGCTTAAATCCAGTTCTTTGCAGCACTCAATTTGCCACAAAATATTATATGTTCCAAAGCTAGCTTGGGTCACATCCGGATCAAAAAAGGTATATACCGATGACAGGCCATCAGGTAGTTCGTCAATAATACTAACCATGCGCAATTGATCCGCCTCATAAAATTCAATCAATTTGGAATCCACATTACTTTGCAACAGGAAATTACAATACTGCTCACGACTGTCATTATCCATACCCGTACCCGCATGGCGCTGTGCCTGGTAGCGTTGATAAAGCACATAGTGTTCAACTTTAAAATGCAAAGCATGCTGTTTGCTCGTTAAATGATGATGCCTTTTCCAGCTACGTCGCTGAGCACGCGTAGGCATAAAAGTATTAACATTAACACGCGCGGGTATACAGGCATGGCACTGCCCACAATGGGGCCGATAAACATATTGACCACTGCGACGAAACCCCGTTTGTACCAGCTTGCCATAGACCTGCGTATCAATGACACATTCAGGCGCAACCACTTCAGAACATGCCAGTCTTTCCGGCAGATAGCCGCATGGGTAGGATCGAGTCGTATGGAATTTAAGCACTACTTGCTTATATATCTGGTTTTTCATTCGACACATTGGCAAATTCCCATTTGCTGCCTTTGTCGATATGGGTTACCAAATAACTCAGTTGCTGGCTAAACTCGGTCCGTGGAATTTCCCGTGCGCCCAAAGATGCCAGATGCGCTGTTTTGATCTGGCAGTCAATCAAGCCGTAATTCCAGTCTTGCAGATGTTTTACCAAATGCACAAATGCGATTTTGGATGCATCGGTAACGGTGGAAAACATTGACTCGCCAAAAAATACCTTGCCCAATGCAACGCCATAAAGCCCACCGACAAGCGCATTATCTATCCAGACCTCAACGGAATGTGCCAGACCCATTTGATGTAATTGGGTATAGGCCGCAATCATTTCGGGGTGTATCCATGTCCCAGATTGCCCGTTACGCGGCGCGGCACAAGCTTGCATAACCTGACTAAAATCGCGATCAAAATAAATCGCATACTGATCTTTTTTGAGCGTCTTGCGCAGTGAACGTGAGATTTTTAACTCAGCGGGAAACAAGACCATGCGTGGATCAGGGCTCCACCACAAAATAGGTTCGCCTTCATTAAACCAAGGGAAAATACCTGCACGGTACGCAGTGATTAAACGTTGTAACGAGAGATCACCACCCGCCGCCAATAAACCACTGGGTTCAACAAGTGCTTCCTCTAAGGAGGGGAAAGGAGTGTTGTAATTAAGCCAAGGAATCATAAAAAAATAAAGAAAATGCTTATTTATCGATATTAACTTGATTCAGATCAAAGTTACTACAACAATCATTTTTTATGATCCCCAACAGTTAGAAGTCAGTAACTGAATAATAATAATCAACGATAAAAAAGAAATATAAACATCAAAAATATAAACATTCATAAAGAGGAGAGGTATATGAAATATTTTCTTGACAGCACACACTCAAGATTCCGTGTAGCTGCTGGCTCGCTGATCATTGCAGCAGCAATGATTGCGCCGCAGGCTATGGCTCATTCAGTAGCCGACAGGGTAAAAGACTTAGAAAGTCAGTTGCAAGCCATTCAGAATCAATTGAATCAGGTGAAATCCGAATCTGCTCAAGAAGCACAAAAGGTACAGCGAATTGAAGAGACAGTAACTGAGAAGGTACAACGAATTGAAGAGACAGTAACTGAGAATCGCCAGAGCTTCGCGTCAGGAACAGGGCAAGCCCAAAACAAAAATCACAGAATTTTCTTCCGTGGTGGTTGGGCACGAGCCAATGAACAGCATAACGGCGTATCAATTGCAAGCCGTGTCGCACCGGTCGGAGCGCAACAACAAGGCGATAGAGATGCATGGTATATCGGTGCTGGTATTGACTTTAGCCTAACTAATGATGTTTGGGGCCTGATGCCTAGAACCGAAGTTCTTGCTGAAGTAATGTTTGAATACAAGAATTTCAGCACAGGCGTTGCTGGAGGTGCTCTGGCTAATGAACCTACTCAATTAGCAGGTGGAGCACTGAATCCACGAGGCGTAACAGTCAGTCAATTTACGCTAACTGCAGCGCCAAAAATTAAGTTTATGGAAGGCAGCAAGTTCAGACCTTGGATTATTCCTGCAGGTTTAGCCATCCATGTAATCAGCCCACCATCTGAATCCATTACAGTGCTTGACCCAGGCGTCATGTTTGGCGGCGGTGTTGAATATAATCTTTGGAAAGATATCTACATTGGTGCTGATGCACGCTATCACCTAACAGTTGGCACTACAGACGGCGCTAAAATTGACGGCATGACAGCCGGTGGTTACCTAAGCATGGGCTTCTAAAAAATATTAAATTTTGTTATCAGAAACAAAAATATAATTTCAACAAAGACTGATAAATTGTTTTCTCCAAGCTGTAGGTATTACCCGTAGTAAGAAGTATGAGTTCGTGACGAAGCCTTAGCACCTCATTAATTTATTAGTGAGGTGCCTTTTTTTGGTTGCCAGCACTCCTTCAACTTGATATTTGCGGAGTACTAGTTATTACCAGATTTAGCCAGTATCACATCCAATACACGTGTACTTAGTAACCGTTTAAGAACACCAAACAAATAAGTAGGAAATGTCACATAATAACGTGGTTGCGGTTTAGTTGCCTCTAGCGCGTGAATGACGCGCTTAAGCACAGCTTCCGGTGGCAATGTAAAAGGCACAGCGGGGCCTTTAGTGTTCAAACGCTTTAACACACCCTGATATCTTTCTCGATGAAAACTTTTATGGACATCAACATATTTTGCTAACGCTTTGACCGAATTAATGCGGAATTGACTGGCAATAGGCCCCGGTTCAATCAGGCTGACAAAAATATTGGTGCTCTTTAACTCCAGACGCAAGGTATCACTTAAACCCTCAATGGCATATTTTGAAGCATTGTATGCGCCACGAAAAGGCAGCGATACAAATCCCAGAACCGAGCTGTTTTGGATAATTCTCCCGTAATTTTGTCGACGCATGACGGGTATCACAAGATTGGTTAGTTCCTGCCAACCAAAAACATTCGTCTCAAACTGCACACGCAAGGCATCCCGTTCCAAATCTTCAACCGCACCGGGCAAACCATAGGCGCCATTGTTAAACAACGCATACAACTCACCATCTGTGCGCCGCATCACTTCCTCAAAAGCCCAGTGGATCGAATTGGAATCGGTTAAATCCAGGTAAAAACTTTCCAACCCCTCATCGCGCAACATCTCAACACTTTCTTGTCTGCGTGCAGTTGCAAAAACACGATAACCCCGTTCATGCAATGCCTTGGCAACACAATAGCCAATCCCACTTGAACATCCGGTAATTAAAATAGTCTTTTTCATCAAATATGTTTAACCCATGAATTTGTTATTTTTGTCTTGAAAACCGCTGATTAATTGTGAGCCGAATGGGCGATAAATTAATCAGCGGTTTCTTTTAACTTGACAATCGATTAGACGCAAAGATAGCATCAACCCAAAAAATTCTTTTACCCATAGAAAATAACATAAGAAATGACCAGCAATGTCAAAAATTTTATTCCGGCTAAATGGCGTATCCGATGATGAAGCCGATGAAGTACGTGAGTTATTAGCCAATAACGATATTGATTTCTTTGAAACAACTCCCGGTAATTGGGGCGTTTCCATGCCTGCTATATGGCTTAGAGATGCCAGCCAATATAAACAAGCGCGAGCTTTACTTGATGTTTACCAAAAAGAGCGCGGTATCCGGGTAAGAGCAGAATATGCACGTTTAAAAATAGAAGGGAAACATACAACTTTTGCTGAGGCAGTTAGACAACACCCTGTTCGCTTTACGGTCAATTTAGCGCTTGCATTGCTGGTAATTTATTTATCTGTCACACTGGTTGTTGATCTTGCAAATTAACTACGGAGAAAAATATGAAATACGCTTTAACAGCAGTTGCTGCAATCTTCGCTTTCACACCATTTACCGCCTTGGGTGGTGGAGACCCGGAACATGTTAAATTCCCTGAAGGCTATGCAAAAACGTATACAAAGTACGCAACTGCAAACCGTGCCAATCAAACACAAGTAGCCAAGCTGTATGCGAACGAAACCGCGATAACCAGCTATACCCAAGGTGAAGGTGGCGCATCAGGTTCTGTTGTAATCATGGAAATATACAGTACCAAAACCGATGCTGATGGCAAACCTGTTGCTGGCGACGATGGTATTTTTGAAATTGATTCATTGGCAGCCGTTGCCGTTATGGAAAAACAAGATGAATGGGATGCCAGCTTTCCTGCTGAGAACCGTACCGGTAACTGGGGTTTTGCTGTCTATGATCCAGACGGAACAGTCAAAAGCAATGATTTGAACTGCGTGCAGTGTCATACACCTTTAAGTGGACAGGATTACTTGTTTACTTATCAGAGATTAGTGGATTTCGTAAAGAATCATTCGCCAAATTAAAAACATTAAGGAAACGCCGATCAATTTACAAACCAATGTCTGATCGCACAGAATTAATCAGCGTTTCCTTAAACCCTAGGAGGCTGTCCGAGAATAGAATATCTACTGCGGAAAAGCCATTTTGGTCATATTTCCCGATCATTTTCGTTAAATAAAACAACTATTCGCCTCAAATGATCAAAAAATCTGCCTCAAAATGGCTTTCCCTCGCTACGATTACTATTCTCGGACAGCCTCCTAGTATCAATTATCCAATCTTCTCTCTTCCCAGTGTACTGCAGGATCTTGCCGGTAAAATTGCGCAAGTTGCTCGTAAACAGACGGAAAATGCTGTTTAACGATTAACGGCAATTCAAAAAACACTTCGCTTAGCACTGCAAAAAATTCAGCCGGGCTTTCAGCGGCATAGGGGTCAATAATCAGTCCATGGCCGTGTTCCACTTGTTTGCAAAATTTTGCGTAGGCTTTGCTGAATACGTCATGCCAGGTATACGCGCTCATATTTGCATGTAAGCCGGGGCAGCCGTTCGCACCTTCATTGAGCATGTCTATTTTGTGCGCAAATTCATGGATGACAACATTATGACCAGGATGCTCAGCAGCATGCGCAATGTCCTGCCAGGAAAGAATCAACGGCCCAGCCAGCCATGATTCGCCAGAAGCAATGGTATGCACGTGATGCACAATGCCTGCACTATCTGCGTAATCATAGTCCCGAATAAACTCACCGGGATAAACGATGATCTCAACCCAGTTTTCATAATAATCCAGATCCAGCTTCAGAATCAGGATGCACGCTTGCATCGCGATCACGACCTGCATTTCATCGGTGATGACTAATTCATGCGCACCGACTATTTGTTTGTCATGTAAAAATAATGTGACACAATCACGCAAATGATTGAGTTCATCAGGACCAAGTCCTTTCAAGCAGCGTAAATTAATTAATTTTCGCCAAAGATGATCAGGCACGCCCTCATGCTGCAGGATACGATCTCTTTGCCAGTTTTTTATGCCCCATGACATTACAAATAATCTCCTGAACACGGATTAATAACTATGAAATGCATGCCTACATTACTATAATAGCCTGCAATTTCATGAAATCAATGAACACTTGCAAGATTAATGAAGAAATCAGCGACACCTTAACTTTCAGCATAGCAATGAATACGTTATAGTGAAATGTTTAAAAATAAGGAAAATTAATGGCAGGTAAAACAATCGTCGTGATTTTACCGGATCCCGGTGAACAGTATCTGAGTAGCATCCTTTTTGAAGGCATGTTTAATGAACAGGATTTAACAACATAGTGGCTAATACCAAAAAAACACGCGATCTCCTTTTGAGGAATACACAGCTGGAAATCGACAGCATTGTTAGTGAATTACGTACTTTACGAATGGCCTCACTGGAGAGCCGCCAACGGCGTGACAGACCACCCAAATTACCCGCACGCAAAATACTCGCGGGTGTTGCGGAAGGCTTGAGTGCGGCACTGTTTCCCAACCGCCTGGGCTCATCAGAACTGGCCGATGAAGGCATTGATCACTACGTCGGTCATACCCTGAATATGACCTTACGTGAATTAATGGTGCAAATACAGCACGAGCTGCATTATGATTCCGGCACAGAAGTGCTGTGCAAGGAAGACCGTCAGCGATCTGTCGCGATAACGCAAGCATTTGCCAAGCGTCTTCCTGGCGTGCGCACCTTACTGGAAAGCGACATCATCGCCGCTTATGAAGGCGACCCTGCGGCGCGTAATGTAGATGAAGTGCTGGTTTGTTATCCCGGAATAATGGCGATCACACACTATCGTTTAGCACATGAATTGCACGACCTGGGCGTACCGCTCGTCGCACGCATGATCTCAGAAATTGCTCATTCTACAACCGGTATAGAAATACACCCCGGTGCGCAAATCGGCCCTAGTTTCTTTATTGATCACGGCACCGGTGTGGTGATTGGCGAAACCGCGATTATCGGCAAAAATGTGCGGCTATATCAGGCTGTCACCCTAGGTGCCAAGCGCTTCCCGGTAGATGAAAATGGCACGCTGGTAAAAGGCAACTTACGCCATCCCATTGTTGAAGATGACGTCGTCATCTATGCAGGCGCAACAATCCTGGGACGCATCACCATCGGCAGTGGCTCAACCATAGGTGGTAATGTGTGGCTCACCCACAGTGTGCCACCTGGCAGCAATGTTTCTCAACCACAAACTTAATCAAGAAACTCAATATGACAAGCACTAAAACAATTCTTACCTTGGGCGATGCTAAAAAAATTGCAGCCGGTGCAGAAGCAGAAGCCAAACGCAATAACTGGCCAGTGGTCATCGCCATTTTGGACGACGGAGGCCACTTGCTTCTGCTGCAACGCATGGACAATGTGCAATACGGCAGCGTCAACGTCGCCACAGAAAAAGCCCGCGCCGCCATCGCCTTCCGCCGTCCAACCAAAGTATTGGAAGAAAACATTACAGAAGGTCGATTGCATTATTTGGGCTTACCTGGCGCATTGCCGGTTGAAGGCGGCTTGCCGATTATGGTGGGTGGACAATTTGTTGGGGCGGTTGGCGTGAGTGGCGTGCGGTCACATCAGGATGCGCAGATTGCGAAGGTTGGGATTGATGCGTTGGGGTTGAGTGGTTGATTGGGTCCTTGTTTGTAGTGTTTTTAAGATTGGGCATGGAAATTAAACATTAAGCTCACTATTTCCTTGAATTTTTCATCAAGTGGATAAACTCATCCATAAAATTGGCCACCTCTCTTAGTTGAAGGTTGTTAAGTATCATGTCGCTTATCACTGTCCTTTTGTTTTAAAGCATTGGACACTATGTGAAGCGCATAGACAACTACTCCCATTGAAACGAGAAAGATAACCAAAATTGGGTTTGCCAAAAGCTTGTCAATAATAGCAAGCAGGGTGTCAGAAATTTCCATACTTCCCTCCAATGATTGGTTTTTCTGAATATTTTTCCAATAGATACTAAACACACCCCGCAAATATGTCAGCTTATTTCTTTTATAAAACAACCACTTACACCCACTCTAATAAACCCAGGTTTTCCATCTAGAATTTTTTAATTAAATACATTAGAAAAACTTCTTAACCACCTATAAATTTTAGAGAATTACAAATGCTTGAATGACGTACTTCTTATTACACGAATTAACACGCAAGGTACCAATAAACGAAGTACATTCAGTAGTGTCCGGCAATTTAGTTAAATAAATTCAATTGGTTGTTGTTTTTCCGTATTGATGCTTGAATCTCCATATTTTTAAGCAATTGATCAAGCGTAGTTTTCTCGAAAATGGTCAGGCTGAAAATTTGTAGAATTGTGTAAAGTGAAGCCTCGATATTGAGCCGCTTTTTTACGATGGCAACCAAGACGTAAGCTGAGATGGCGGTCCATATTTGTGTTTTGACTGCGTTCTCGGTCGTTCCGTAGAACCGCTTGATACGAAAATGCTCTTTGATCCACTTGAAGAACAACGCGTAAGGTGTATGTAGGGTGACAATAAGCGAAGCGCATTGCACCGGTTCTTTTACATTCTACGCAAACTGCGTCGCTTCAGCTCCTTGCACCATGCAACACACCAGCAACATTAACCGCTTAGAATCAGCGGTAGTCTAAAGCTGCTTGCACACCAAATGTAATTACATTATGATTACATTTATCTTTCGTGAAGGAAATTGTGTATATGGCTCATTTAGTTAAGATTGGCAATTCTCAGGGAATTCGAATTCCAAAACCACTTATCGAGCAAGCTCATTTAGAGGGAAAAGAACTAGAGTTACAAGTGGTTAAACAGGGTTTGTTGGTCACGCCAAAAAAAGGTGTGAGAGAAGGCTGGAAAGAAGCGATTGCCGCAACAATTGATGCCCAGGGCGCGGAAACTTTAGATCAAGAGTGGCTAGATGCCCCGTTATCCTCTGATAGTGATTTGGAGTGGTGATGCAAAAGATCAAGCGATTTCAAGTGTGGCTCGTCCAATTGAATCCTACAAAGGGAAAAGAAATTAATAAAACAAGGCCATGTGTTGTAATATCTCCCGATGAAATATCAGCTTTATCCACAGTGCTCGTAGCGCCAATGACAACAACTGGCTTTGATTTTCCTTGCAGAATTAAATGTAAATTCAAAGAAAAACAGGGCTTAATTCTTCTTGATCAAATTCGTGCGGTGGATAAACAGCGTTTAGTAAAAACGATGGGGGTCTTAAATGAAGATACTCAGCTTGAGTTGTGTTTCCGGCTACAAGAACTTTTTGCATACTAGGCGTCTGTCCGGGAATAGTAATCGTATCGAGGGAAAGCTATTTTGAGGCAGATTTTTTTGATCATTTGAGGCGAATAGTTGTTCTATTTAACGAAAATAATCGGAAAATATGACCAAAATGGCTTTTCTGCAGTAGATTATTCTATTCTCGGACAGCCTCCTAGAGTTCACCAAGCTAAAAAATGAGCAAAATTATTATCTTACAGGATGACATCACTCAATTTGAAGGGGATGCCATTGTTAACGCGGCCAACACTTCTCTTTTGGGCGGTGGTGGGGTGGATGGAGCGATTCACAGCAAGGCCGGGCCTGAGCTTTTGGAAGAATGCCGTGCGCTTGGTGGATGTCAAACCGGGGAAGCCAAGCTCACCAAGGGCCACAACCTCAAATGCAAATATATTATTCATACCGTTGGGCCTGTCTGGCAAGGCGACGAAAAAGGAGAAGCTGCACTGCTCCAGTCTTGTTATGAGAACTGTCTGAAAATAGCGCAACAAAATGCGTGCCGCTCCATCGCTTTTCCGGCGATTAGTACAGGAATCTACGGTTATCCTAAGGAAGCGGCGGCAGAAATAGCTTATACGACTTGTTCAGCGTTTTTAGATGCTCCGGGGGTTCTTGATACGATTTATTTTGTCTGCTTCGACCAAGAGACCTACGCAATCTATGAAAATACTCAACGAAGGTTTTTAGATTGAAAAAAGCTAGTGTACCAACCACTTTGTATTGATAGGTTCAGAGTCGACCAGATGATCCAAGACAAGGCGTGGTCTGCGGGGAATGGTCAGCCCTTTTCAAAGACCGCAACGCAGAATTGGATCATCTGGTCGATTCCCTTTGGGCGAGCCGAGAAGCACTTGTCCGCTGTGTTACGTCTCTTGGAAAGGGCCAGCCATTACCAGCGAGACTTGCCTTACGGTCAAGCACTTCTCGACTCGCTGAACCCATCAATACAAAGTGGTTGGCACACTAGTTTTTATGTGACTGGAAATGTCCAGGGCGCCATGTTTAGGCAAACTTTCATTCGTGGCGCACAAAAAAGAAAAATAAAAGGCGGGGCCACTAACGATTCAAAAGACCATCACTTGGTTCACTGTTCTCTTGCGGGAGAAGAATCTGTAGTTGAGGAGATGATGAAAAAACTTCGCGAAAGAAAACCCCTCAATTCCTGGAACGCCCAAGTGGACGCGCTTCATCTCTATGATCACTTTATTGAATTTTCTGATCACCAGGTTAACACGAACAATGTAGACAATTATCACTGGTCACCTAACGTTGGATTTTATCTTTAGATGTGAAGTTGGAGCGACATAAAATGAAAATTTGGGTGGACGCAGATGCCTGTCCGGTGGCGATCAAGGAAATTTTATTTCGGGCAGCAGAACGCACTAACTTGCAACTGATTCTTGTGGCAAATCATTCAATGCATGTGCCCCCATCCCGCTTTATTAGAATGCTCCAGGTTGAATCCGGTTTTGATGTGGCTGATAATGAAATTGTTAAAAGGCTAACTGCTGGTGATCTGGTCATCACAAGCGACATTCCTTTGGCCGCAGAAGTGATTGAAAAGGCAGGCCAAGTACTGAGCCCTCGTGGCGAATTGTATACCGCAGATAATATTGGGGCGCGTCTCAGCATGAGAGACTTTATGGACACGTTACGCTCAAGTGGAATCGATACCGGCGGCCCGTCAGCCATGAGTCAAAGTGACCGGAAAACATTTGCTGGTCATTTGGATAAACTGTTGAAATAATGACAGTACGTTTGCAATTGAGACATCCATGTAACGGAGGACATGTTGAAGAAAGTAAGTTTTTATGTGACCGGAAATGTCCAAAATGTCATGTTCAGACAAACTTTTATTCGTGGTGCACAGAAAAGAAAAATAAAAGGCGGCGCCACTAATGATTCAAAAAACCATCATTTGGTTCACTGTTCTCTTGCAGGAAAAGAATCCGTAGTTGATGAAATGATCAACAAACTGCGTGAAGGAAAACCCATTAATTCCTGGAACGCCTATGTGGATGAACTGCATCTCCACGATCATTTTATTGCGTTTTCTGATCACCAGGTTAATACTGATAATGTCAATGATTACCATTGGTCGTCTGATGTTGATTTTTATCTTTAAATCGCTAAAGACATCACTTCTTGCCAGATTCGGACATGCAATACCATGCCCGTTGTTCATAGTACTTTACTGAATCACTCCCCGCTCAAACACCCCCTTTCATTACAATTGTCCATAACAGCCCCGGCATCGCGCAAGCCACAATCACTTTCATAATATCCAGCTTATATTTCCACAAAGCAATAAACGCCACAATGGTAATAATAAATGGGAGTATTTGAAAAGCACCATTGAAAGGTATGGCTGCTGTACCTTGTGGCCAGAAGGTATGCCAGGCAAAAAACACCGCCAGGTTGAGAATTACGCCAACTACGGCAGCCGTGATGCCGGTTAATGGCGCGGTGAATTTCAGTTCGTTGCGCGTGGCTTCTAACAATGGACCCCCCGCTAAAATAAACAGGAAGGACGGCAGGAAAGTAAAGAAAGTCGCCACACTTGCACCGGCAATGCCGCCCAGAATGGGATTATCAAATACACTTTTTGCCACGCCACCCAAATACCCCACCCAGGTGACCACCATAATCAACGGCCCGGGCGTTGCTTCACCCAGCGCCAAACCATCCATCATCTGCGGCCCTGTTAGCCAACCATAGTACTCTACACCACCTTGGTAAACATATGGCAATACCGCATAGGCTCCGCCAATGGTCAGGAAAGCGGCTTTGGTGAAGAAGTTGCCCATTTCTGCCAGCACGGGTTGGCCGCTAATGAGATAGAATGCTGTCAACCAAATCAATACGAAAATAATGAGCGTCAAAATCAACTTGCGCCAGGAAAATAATGCATGCACCGGCGTGGGCGTGTCGTCATCGATAATCGCTGGGCCGTATGATTTGCTGCTACTGCCATGCCCACCGCCGCTGTTGAATTTTTCCGGCGCCAATTTGCCGCCCACTGCGCCTAACATTGCTGCCGCCAATACAATCCATGGAAAACCGATATTGAAAAAAAAGATGCCAATGAAAGCCAGCACTGCCATGCTCCACAGCACTTCGTTCTTCAACACACGCGAGCCAATGCGCCAAGCGGCAAACAAGACAATGGCCACCACTGCGGGCTTGATGCCATAGAATATGCCTTGCACCAATGACATATCGCCAAAAGCCAGATAAATACCCGCCAACAGGGACAATAGTACAAACGCGGGTAAAAAGAACGACACCCCAGCGACAATCGCACCACGCACACCATGCATCAGCCAGGCGATATAAATTGCCAATTGCGTAGCTTCAGGCCCGGGCAGCAACATACAATAATTGACAGCATGCAGATAACGATGCTCTGAAATCCAGCGACGCTTTTCGACCAATTCCTGATGCATCATAGAAATCTGTCCGGCAGGACCGCCAAAGCTTATGAACCCAAGTTTCAACCAGTATTTAGCCGCGTCAGCCAAAGTTACTGTTGCTGGCGGCACGCTTTTTTCTTCTGTCATGTTGGGTTGTGTTGCCGCCGATTTTGTTCATGAAACGATGGTCTATGACTAGAATCTAACATACTGGCACTGGCACAATATTCAGGCTAAGCAACCAAAGGCGGCATCTCGTCCAATAAATCCAAAACCCCATGTAATGCAGTTACCACCGATTGGCGTCTGATTGCGTCTCGATCACCGTTAAAAAAATGCGTTTTATGTTTTGCAAGGCCTTCTTTAAGCGCCCAGGCAAAGCATATGGTACCAACGGGTTTGGCCTCACTGCCACCATCGGGGCCGGCAATTCCGGTTATTGATACACTTACCTGCGCATGACTCATTTTTAGAGCACCAAAAGCCATTTCCTGCGCAACTTCTTCTGATACGGCGCCACATTCTTCTACTGTTGTATGGCTAACACCGAGCATTTCACATTTAGCCCGGTTACTGTAGGTTATAAAACCACGCTCATACCAGGCTGAACTGCCTGCCACTGTGGTAATTGCTTGCCCTAACCAACCACCGGTGCAGGATTCAGCGGTCACCAATAAAAGCCCGTGCTGTTTAAGGCGTTCACCGGCTTGGGTGGCCAAATTTACAAGTGTTTGCTCAGTCACAGAAATTTTAGTGGCTCCTAATTCAGAAATATCCTTCGAATAACACCAAGGCCTTCCACCCAGCCAGGCACAGCAACGTATAAAATGCAGCCAACATATCATCAAACATGACACCAAAGCCACCATGTAAGTTTTTATCGTAATACCTTATGGGTTGGGGCTTTACGATATCAAAAAAACGGAACAATCCAAATGCTGCTAATTGCCATAACCAACCAGCCGGTGTAAAAAACAAAACTAACATAAACGCAACAGTTTCATCCCACACCATGCCCCCGTGGTCCGGTACGCCCAGCGCTTTGCCGGTTACACTACATGCCCATATGCCCACAATAAACATTAAATCAATGAGCAACAATAAATGAATCGGTTCCAGATGATAATCAAGCACCCAGAATAATGGAAAGGCAATCAATGTGCCAACGGTGCCAGGTGCATACCGACTTAATCCGACGCCACCGGAAAATGCAATAAAATGGGCAGGATGCTTGCCTACGAATATGCTATCCGGGCGCAATATTGGCGATTTAGCGTTTGATGTTTCCTGAGTTTCAGGAACTGAAATGGTCATACCCTTTTTTCTCCAACTTTATTTCGCTGCCTTGCGCATCTCTCGCAATCAAACCTTTGCCTTGTACAATTTCACCGATACACGTCAAAGGCAGCGACAATTCATTAGAGAGTTGCTCAATAGCTTTATGTTTTGTTTTGGGTGCTGTAAAACACAACTCATAATCATCTCCACCAGCAAGCAAACAATCAATCGCAAATCCCTGGTGTATGTACCTTTGCAAAACAATTGAACGTGGCACAGCTGTTAAATTGATATCCGCCGATTTATTGGAAGCCGTCAGAATATGTCCCAAGTCTGCTATTAAACCATCGGATATATCAATAGCACTATGTGCCAAACCAATTAACCGTTGACCTAATTCCACGCGAGCTGTCGGCATATGCAAAGCAGGCAAGCAATGCGCTATTTCATCCGGCTCCAGCTTAATCTGTTGTTTTTCATGACACAATGCCAAAGCCGCATCCCCCAAATAACCGGAAATCCAGATTTCATCTTCAAGCATTGCACCACTTCTGCGTAAAGCCTCACCCTGCGCCACTTCACCAATGATTTGCACACCAATATTAAGCGGCCCGGAAGTTGTATCACCGCCGATTAATTCAACCTTATAACGATGAGCAAGTTCAAAAAATCCTTTACTGAAATCACTTAGCCATTTATTGTTTTCTACCGCAAGAGATTTAGGCAGAGTCAACGAAAGCATCGCCCACAGAGGCTTTGATCCCATCGCCGCCAGGTCCGAAAGGTTTACTGCCAGAGATTTATATCCCAATTGATAGGGGTCTGTATCCGCAAAAAAATGAATACCGGACACAAGTGTGTCAGTTGAAAAAGCTAATTCAGCGTTATTGCTTAGCGCAACAAGAGCAGCATCATCCCCTATTCCCAGTATTGCACTGGCGGTTGGTTTCTTGAAATAACGGCTGATGATGTCAAATTCTGCGTTCAACCTAAAATCCTCAGTTGGATGATGCTTAGAGTGCATTGTTGTTTATTTTTAGCAAGGCGCAATGAGGCGTAATAACTAGTTATTACAACGAATTGCAACGCAGCAAAAGATAAAGAACAGTGTGCTATAAGCATCATAGCGTGGTTCATCTTTAGGGTGACTCGCATTTGACAAAATATTTGTTTTGTTTCATGAGATTACCCATTGCTGATGCGACCAACTGAGGATTTTAGGTTCAACGGTTTAAAACTTTAAGGGGGTCACTGATTAATGCTGATCTTTTGACGCAATCTCAACAACGCGTAACTTATTGGCCAGTTTATCCAGCACACCATTAACATATTTGTGACCATCGCTACCGCCATAGCTTCTGGCTAATTCTATGGCCTCATTGATAATTGCGCGATAAGGTATATCCAAATGATGCTGTAATTCATAAGTACTTAATAACAGAATTGCAAACTCGACCGGACTCAGCTCTTTAAGTGGCCGATCAAGACAGGGCTGTATTTGTTCTTCAAGGCTGTGCGTATTTTCCAATACGCCTTGCAACAAAAGAGAAAAATACTTTCTGTCCGCACGGGCATATTCATCGCTATCACGTAATTGTTCTTCGATAAAACCTGTTGAACCACCCGCAACACGCCATTGATATATGCCCTGCAAAGCCAGTTCACGCGCAACGCGTCGATGACTTTTGGGTTTATGCACCTTTTTATCTAATTGCGTTTCTGTGTTCATTCAGATATTTCATCAAATTTGATTTGCAAATTAGCCATTTCCAACGCGGCTTGTGCGGCTTCTATACCTTTTTGGGTCATCCTGGCAATGGCCTGATCATCGGTTTCCGTAGTAAGAATACCGTTAGCGATAGGAGTCTCGGTTTCGATCTGAACTTTCATTAAACCACGCGCTGATTCATTTGCCACCACCTCAAAATGATAAGTGTCCCCACGCACCACCGCGCCTAACGCAATGAGCGCATCAAACTGATCTGACAAAGCCATTTTTTGCAGCGCTGACGGGGCTTCCAATGCACCTGGTACGGTAATCAACAAGACATTTGAGTCAAGCACGCCATTCTTCTTTAATTCAGCTGTGCAGGCACTTAATAACCCCTCCCCTATATCTATGTTAAAGCGGCTCATGACAATACCAATGCGTAAATCGGCACCATCGAGATCGGGTTCAAGCTCTAGAATATCATCATAGTACGCCATTTTAGCTCCAGTAAGTATTTTGGTTTATTGCTTGTTTGTCTGACACAATATTATTTCAAGTAGAAATAATATGCTTTTTTGATTAGGAAAAGCAAGAAATTACAACTTGTTACGACACTATGATTTCATATAACCGGTCACTTCCAGTCCAAATCCCGTTACGCTGGGCATTTTCCTGGGCGCGGCCATTAAACACATTTTACCAACATTAAGATCTTTTAGTATTTGCGCGCCAATACCATGATCCCGCAAATCCGCTTTAATCGGACCGGGCGATTCTGATTCTGTTAATTTTATCCGTTCTATCAATTTTGAAGCACTTTCTGTACGATTCAATAACACAATCACACCGTGGCCGGCGTCTGCAATCACTTGCAGTGCTGCATTAATGCTCCAGGAATGCGTGTTGTCATGAACATCCAAAACATCAATCACTGACAATGGCTCATGCACGCGTACTAATGTTTCATTCTCAGGCGTTATATTACCTTTTGTTAATGCCAGATGCGTGGTATTCGCCGTCTCATCACGATAGGCCGTGAGCTGGAATTCCCCATGTATAGTTTGAATTGAGCGTTCAGCGACACGTGTCACAAGGCTTTCATTCAAACTACGGTAATGGATCAAATCCGAGATCGCACCAATTTTAAGCTCGTGCTTAGTGGCAAACGTCATGAGATCCGGCAAGCGTGCCATACTGCCGTCTTCATTCAGAATCTCACAAATAACCGATGCGGCTGTCAGCCCGGCCATACTGGCTAAATCACAACCCGCCTCGGTATGACCTGCACGCACCAACACACCGCCTTTTTGTGCCATGAGTGGAAAAATATGTCCGGGTTGCACAATATCTTCTGCTGCGGCGTCCGGCTGCACCGCAACTTGCACAGTACGTGCACGGTCTGCTGCTGAAATACCGGTTGTCACGCCACTGGCCGCCTCAATAGAAAGCGTAAAATTAGTGCCTAAAGGCGAGTGGTTGGCCGACACCATCAACGGTAAGTTTAATTGATGACAACGTTCTTCCATCAACGTCAAACAAATCAAACCACGCCCATAAGTCGCCATAAAATTGATGGCCTCCGGCGTGACAAAATCTGCCGCAAGCACCAAATCGCCTTCATTCTCGCGATCCTCTTCATCAACGAGAATAACCATCTTACCGATCTTCAGATCCGCAATAATTTCCTGAATGGCGCTGATTTTCATGTTTAGTCTTATGGTCCTTTATGTATTGAGTAATCTTGCTACATAACGCGCCAACATATCCGCTTCCAAATTAACGGGCATGCCCGGCTTTAATTCATGCAAAGTCGTTGCAGACAAGGTATGCGGAATAAGATTAATTGAAAACTCACCACCTTCAATTCGGTTAACCGTCAAACTCACACCATTCACGGTAATGGAACCCTTATTGGCAATGAATCGCTGTAACGATGGTGATGCGCTGATGACTAACAAATGACTCTCGCCAAGCGCTTCAAATTTTACAACTTCACCCGTCTCATCAACATGACCACTCACCAGGTGCCCGCCCAGTCTGTCCGACAAACGCATGGCTTTTTCCAGATTAACGCGTTTCCCTGGTTGGTCAAGACCATGCGTGCAGCGTAATGTCTCCTGTGAAACATCTACCGTAAACAAGTCTTCCAACAACGTTGTCACCGTAAGACAAACGCCATTCACAGCAATACTGTCACCCATTAAAACATCGCTTATATCCAGCGAACCCGGTGAAATACTTAAATGCAAACCATCCTCTTGCGGCTTGACTTGCTTTATTTCGCCGACGGCTTCAATAATACCGGTAAACATCTTGTTATTCTCTTGGGAAATCAGCTGGTTATCGCTGAGTATTGTATAACATTGCAATAAAACCTGACGTTTAGATTTATCTTGCTATGCGATGATATTAAAATTTGTATTTTACGATCTTTCTGGCTCTGGCTCTGAATTAATCTGTATGTCGCTGGTGTAACGCTTCTTTAAAATGTCGTAATAAGCACGTACTGATTCAGTCAAAGTAACCGCCTCACCGCCTCTTGTTTTGCCATGTTTTATGGTATCAAAATATTCCTGCTTACTGAGTAATGGTAAGGTTTTTTTCAGATCAATCCACAAATCCGGATTCAGGTCAAAACGTTGCGCCAATGTTCTTGCATCTATAATATGCCCATAACCCTGATTATAGGCAGCCAATGCAATCCAGGTACGATCAGGCTCGACAACGCTGTCAGGCAATTTATCTTTTAACAGCTGCAAATATTGCGCACCCGCAAGTATACTCTGTTGCGCATCAAGCCTGCTTTTTACTTTCATGCGCTTGGCCGTATCCAGCGTCAACATCATCATGCCACGCACACCAGTGGCCGACTTTGCCTTAGGATTCCAATGAGACTCCTGATAAGCCAATGCTGCAATTAATCGCCAATCGATATGGGTTAATCTCTCGGCCTGTAAAAAATACTTGCGATAAGCCGGCAATTTCGTGCGAATTTTCCCTTGGAAAAAATGAATATCGCCCGTTTTTAATTGATTCAAATGGCCATTATAACTATCCAACAATTGCCTTAAAGTGCCATCTTCCTGGATACGTGCAAAAAATGCCCTTGCCTCGTTTATAAGTTCCGGTTCAACAAATTGTGGAAAAACCCATTGACTGGAAGCCGCTTCCAACTCTAACGCACCGTCTATATTGGTATAAAAATGCTTGGCCCGCTTAATTTGTAATGCATTCGCCAGCGTGTAATCAATTTCGCCGTTTGCCAGCTTTCCCAACAATTGATCGCTGGGCGAATCTACCGCAGACCATACCAAACCAGGCATCGTCTGTTTTAATTTTTCAAGCTGCCGCTCATGTGTCGCACCGATTGACACTTCAATATTTTTTCCAACAAGCTGTTGCAAATCTTGTGGTTCGAAATTTTGGGTATTAAAAGCCACCTGATGATGCGTGTGCTTGTAAACCGGGCCCAAACGAAAACGCGACCATTGTTTATCTGGAATATCCAAACCAACAGCAACATGACCTTTCTGTTTGGCTAGGGCTGATAACGCCGCCACCGATTGTTGCATAACAACAAATCTTGGCTCCAAACCCAACTCGTACGCAAACTCGTTCACCAAATCAAAAGTCAGGCCGGAATAACTGCCGTCCGGATTTTTATAAAAATTATCCGCATGCTCAACCGTAATAATCACCAATTCATTTGACATACCGAACGGCGACACCGGCTTATCGAAAGAACCACAACCTGTTAACAAGCTGAGTCCGGAAAGAAATAGAACAAAATAAATTATGTATGTACGCATGCAACCTAGAGTATCTGATAGCGAAAATCACCATTAAACAGAATACAGACATAATTTGTGTTTAATTATAAAAACAGTACGATGAGAGACAATTCGAGGGGCGTAGTGTCATTAAAAAAACAACACTTTAGCTCAGTGAATGGCGCGCCTCACAGGGTTCAAAGCACCTGCCAATCCTCAACCAATGGATTGAAAAAACCAACGGCGCGGTAGCACTGTTTAATGAGTCCTCTGTCATGCATGTCTTGCAAACCGATTTGCAGCGCGTCAAAAACCGCTTTGGAGTGCGGAAATTTTTTTGAAACAGCAGCATACCGTGAGCCGGGAAGGACAATCTTCAAACCAGGAATATGAACAAACCGCACACTATTCACATATTGCGACAAATCATCTGCCCCGGGAAATTCGCCAATTAAGTAGTCCGCTCTGGCATTTCCCCCATTAGGGCGTATTTGGGAACGCTAATCTTTTCCACACCCATGCGCTCCAGCACCTCCCAATCATAAAACCAGACTCTGTTGGAAACAGCCTTGAAATTTCTCAATTCCTCAAGCGTTTTGACATTCAGCAATGCCGTATGGTCGGGGCGTGTATAAATACCCTTCACAAAATCGCCAAGTCGTAGAACCGCCATGCTCTGATAGAGGCTTTCATCCTGAGTGTATTTTACCCAAGGCAAATCCACCATAATCATAAAAGCACCCTTTTTCATCTGTACAATGGTGCGGGCGGAATTTGGGTAGCTCTCAAATGTATATGTCGCTTCTATCCCACCAATTCGAATAGCGCGACACACGAAAAAGAATTCTAGCGTAGTACGTAGCCAGTCCGTTGGGAAAAAATCATCCTGTGCACAAGCGTCCGGATATTGTTCCAAAGTCTCAACAATATCAGGAGCAAGACTGTCTGAAACGCAAATACTTATCTCGACGGGTTGCGCAACCGCAGGTGACACGAATGAAACCGCCACACAAACACAAAGCAAAGAAATAAAGGTGCGAGTTATTGTTAACATTTAGTCTTGGCACCCGGCAATCGGTTTCCGCACTCTTGAAGAATGGAATGCGTCCTTAAAAGGGACTTCGTTGGATATACCTCACATTCCCTAGAACAACATTGAACCCTCAATACGCCTCATCCTGTTAGCGCGATAATTCACTTATCGCTCCCTCTACACTTGTAATTGAAAGACCTGGCGGATAAATAGAGCTGTTTCTATGGCGAGATTAGAATATTCCTGCAGCCTGCCGCGAGCTCCCGTTCTGGTGGGGCGCCACTCAGAGATTGCCGACTCCGCAAACCAAATCGTGATATCACCCCGTCGCCGCAATCCGGCGTTATACTCTGTGCCAGTTCGTCACTTTATAACGAGGTTTTTCGATCTTATGACGACGGCTTTCGTTGTGTTTATAAGGCATCGGCTTCTCTGCAGGTGAAATTTCTCAGCATTATGCCAGACAGGCTATCTTCTCGCCGCTAAGTTCGATTTATTCAACAACGCCATACCAACATCCTCTCTGATCTGATAAGAAAACCACAAGGTAGCGTTGCAGCTAAAATTGCAGCCGTCGGAGAAGAAACGATATGCACGAGTATCATCGTAGCAGCAGAACTTCTTTTTGGTGCCACCAAGTCAGGCTCAACAAAATATTAGCCACAAAATGGAAAATGTATTACGATAACTTATCTAAAAGTTCAGATCTGATGAAGCTTGGGTAGCTCTCCGTACTCCGCCAATGCCGCGACGCCTCTTAATGTCGGCTGCATATTTAGGGGTAATCAGGAATTGTTTTGACGACATACAGTTACTTACAGGTTTAATGACCGGGACCTTTTCATGGCTGGGTTAATCAAATGACAGAAACAATGCTCTCTATAGTTAAAAATACAAATAGGATTTTTGAAAGCTCGTCCTATGTGAAGGTAATTGATAGCATAAATGATTATATTAATAGCAATACCAGCATCATCGTTTTAACTGGAGAGTCCGGAACAGGAAAAACCTTGCTTGCCCGGGAAATAATAAAAGACTTGCAGCTTGACTATTATGTGGTCTTTTTCAAGAATCCGTATATCATTATCGAAGAAATACTTAATTTAGCTTGTAGTCAAATCGGAGTGGATTCATCAGATCCTCAGAACAAACTGGATGAAAAAAAAATAGCTGAAATTTTTTTCAAATATCTTGAGGATAGAAGTAAGGAAAGAGGTCCGGTCAAAATTTTTATAGATGATGCTCAAGAGATTAATATCAGCACACTGAGTAATATATTGAAATTTATGAAATGGCAATCCGGTACCGAAAGAGTGTTGCAGTTAATTATGATTGGGTTGCCACAACTTGAAACACTTCTTGCTAGTTTAGAACTACCAGAATTAGAAAACGCAAATCCCGTTTATTTGTGCCTTGAACCGCTCAATACAGAGGAGATGGGTGCATTTATTGTGCAGCGTCTAGATACACTTGGTATTAAACAGAGCGGTTTCTTCTCCCCTGAAGCTGTTAAGAGATTCGAATTATATACACAAGGGGCTCCGGGTTTAGTTGGTATTTTGGTTGATTCTGTTTTGGCTATCATAAATTCTGATGAGTACAGTAGCATTACGGCAGAAATTGTCGATGAAGCCGTTGAATGGACTATCGAAATCAAAAATCCTAGTGCAATTCAATTAACCAGGAATGAAGAAGAAGTAGAGCACGATAAGACAACACAAATTTTGTCAAGCAGAGAAGATGAGGAAATAGATAAAACAACTTTGATCTCAATGATTAGTAGAAAAGTAGCCGATCTGTTTTCTCGAGAAAAGTTAGTCAATGATGGGTCAGTGAATGATCATGACGGTAAAGTTAATATTGAATTTGAAGAAAAAACTCCCTTGGCTTTAGTGGAAGAACCAAGATATCTTGCTAATAATATGGAAAGTGTTAGAGTTAACTATGGGACACAAAGCTTAGACACTTTGGCAAAGGAAAAGGAGATTCAGTCTGTTAACAAAAAGGCAGAATCGACTTCCCCGATATCATTGCAACACAATGAGCAGATAGATACTATGAATGTGCAAGAGGAAACGATGAATAGAGCTGAACTTTTAAACAAAGAACTTAAGACTTTGCAGAATGGATCTCCTGATGTCGAAGCGGCTGCTTTGATATCAGAGGATGGGCTTGTGGTGGCAAGTGCTCTACCCCAAGATCTTGATGAAATACGCGTTGGAGGAATGAGCGCTACACTTCTTAGTCTGGGAACACGTTCTTCAGCTGAATTGCGCAGGGGAAAAGTTGAAGAAATTATCGTTCGTGGTGAACAAGGTTATACCGTCATGCTGAATGCAGGACAAGGTACGTTGTTACTAGTTGTGGCTAACCAAAACGCTAAGCTTGGATTGATTCTCTTCGATATGCGCGAATCAATAGAAAAGATAGTGGCTATTTTATAGCCTCATCGTTGAGAAATAATCTAAGCTTGAATCATATGTTGATCCAGTATTTAATAGAAAAAACCGGATGCTTAAAGATATGTACAACTGTTATCCTCTACACCTCCTTGGATTCGAGTAACGATGGGTTTGAATTACTAATGATTGCCCAAATATGTGAAAATTGTGTTTAATGCGCATGTTGTTGCAAGTGTTGACATTTTTCTTGACGTACATCGGCAACCATTAAGTTCCAGGTAAACCTTTAACAGATTTGAAAAAATTTGGCTATCGTATTTATTGTGGCTTATTTGCCTTAGCTGAATCCTTTTGAGAAGCTTTGAAATTGTACGAATAGCTTTTACGCCTATTGATCTCTTCACGGGCTTAAAAAATTTCTATCTGATATCCTTATAAGAATAGAAAAATGTTAATAAATTTTTGAATGGTTATTTATGTCAAATACAATATTCTATGATGATGGTGAGCATCAAAATGTGTTGTTGGAGGATTTTGGTTCAGGTGGGATGGCAGTTCAGGCAAACCAGCATCTAATAATCCATGGAGGAGAGGGAATTATTCTCGATCCCGGGGGGCACAAGGTCTATAGTAAGGCATTGTCTGAGACATATTCTTTATTAGGCAGCAGCAAATTACGCTATATCTTTTTTTCTCACCAGGACCCAGATATCGTTGCGGCAATGAATGGTTGGTTAATGACTACCGATGCTGATGCCTATATCTCAAAGTTATGGGTGCGTTTTGTTCCCCACTTTGGACTCGATCACATACTTGGTGAGCGACTTAAGCCGATTCCTGATGAAGGGATGTTTTTGGAACTCGGTGGTATTAGATTAATGATACTACCGGCGCATTTTCTCCATAGTACTGGAAACTTCCAACTTTATGATCCAGTGTCAAAGATTCTGTACAGTGGTGATTTGGGTGCTTCCTTAGGTATGGACTATTTGCAGGTTTCCAATTTTGATGACCATCTTCAATATATGGAAGGTTTTCATAAGCGCTATATGGCTTCAAACATTGCATTAAAGGCTTGGGCAAATATGGTTCGTAACCTTGAAATAGAAATGATTGCACCACAGCATGGTGCGTGTTTCAAAGGTGAGCATATGGTTAATCAGTTTATTGATTGGTGTGATAATTTTAAGTGTGGTATTGATCTTATTGCTGGAATTTATAAAATTCCAGCAACCTGAATTTGTCGCACTAAGACAAAGCAATTTGGGATAAAGAATGCCCGGAAATTTAGATAATTCAAGTAACGTTTTTGAGACATACCCTGTCAAAGGTGAATCTATATCTTTATGGGTTCCGCTGTGTTTAGGACTGCTTGGAATAATTGTTAGTGTGTTAATTTCCCAATCGTTATTATCCGCCCATATAAAAATGGATAGTTTATTGTCATGGCCCTCCACTACTGGCGGTAGTCAACATGATCAGGAAACAAAGAAATCAATTGATAAAAACACAACTGAATTGCTGGAAGGAAAGGTTGAGAATGGGAAATTTGTAGAGGTAAACCAGAAAAAAATAATACCATCAGTTATCAATGAGGGCAGTAAAAGTAGCCCAGTTGAATCGGATAAAATAGAGCTCAAGAAAACAAAAGATTGTCCACCACTTTTCTTCTTTACTTTTTCCAAGTCTAGTGAAATCCCCAAAACCCATAATTTAATGCCAAAAATAAAACGACTAAGTGATTGGCTTCAACAACACCCGAACAAGAAAGTTTTCATTGACGGTCATACAGATTCATTTGGAACAGAGGAGTACAATTTACTTCTTAGTTACCGCCGTGCCAAAGCTGCAGAGAAAATCCTGGTTGCAGCGGGCATCTCAAAAGACCAGGTGATAGCAAGAGCATTGGGCGAGCAAGAATCCCTGCAAGGACATTCCGCCCAATCCAAAGAAAACCGCCGGGCTTCAATCAGAATTGAAGCTCTTAAAGAGTGTATTAATTCGTTGATAAATGAGGAGTTAAACTAGTTTATGGTCACAGCCATTATTTCAGGTTTAGCTGCCGCCACCATGTTGCTTCTGGCGGGTTATTTATTTGGTGTTAAACAGGGTCATCAAGCCAGGGAAAAATTACGGGAGCATCTTTCCGAACAAAGAGACTTGAAAATTGATGCGTTATTGCAACAAAGTGATACTTTGCAGCGCGTGATCGAGCCATTAACCAAGTGGGATGTTCAGGTTGAAAAATTGCGTGCTGATATTAAACAAATGCAAGGCAACATGATACATCATGATCTGGTTGCTGTAGAGTTAACAGGTTTGCAAACTAGCACTAAGAATCGTGGTGATTTGGCTATTTTAATGGATGAGATTTCCGAAAAAGCACGCCTTGAAGCGGTCTTACTTAGTGACGAGAATGGATTACCTTTAGTAGCGAGTAGTAATGCAAAGAATATTGACCTAATAGCTGCGATTGCATCTTTTGTGGTGATTTTTGGAGATCGAATCAGTCGCGATGATGCTAATGCCTGCCCCGTTTCTTTTCTGGTGCGAGACAACAATGATAGAGACATTTTATGTCGAATTTTTCATGTGGGCAATCAAAGGCTTGTTCTAACTGCGGTATCAATTAATCAGAAACTTACACCTAGTGCACTTGATCCTACCTTAGAAAAAATGATCAGTTTATTGTCACCCAGGATTCAATAGCCCGGTCAACTGGTAATCTTCCAAGAAGTAAGTTTTATGGACAATGGTTGCTTTATTGCGCCGTCAGTGACCCTGAAAAACTAACCTGCAGGGCGATTGATGTGTGCTGTAGATGGCGAATTACAATTCACGCTGCTATCGGCGTCTGAAATAGATCTCGGCAATGTGATTTCCACCGATACTTGTTGATGTTCGCCTTGCCCAGCACATCATTTCCGCTGAGGCTTAATGGCGGTTCACCATCTAATGCAGCGTGAACACGGTAACCGTTATAATAGTCTTTGAAGGCATTGAGTTTCTTTTCTAAATCGTGTGCATTCTAAAACAGAACCTGAACAAGATACTCGCGCCTGAGAGTGCCGATTAGCCTTTCGACGAAAGAATGCGACACTAGAACGTGCGGGACCGTTTTGATTTCGTCGATCTCCAGTATTTGCAGATTGGCATGCCATCGATGAAAGGTAAACAAGGGATCATGGTCGGTACTCAGATATGTTGGCGTACCCATTCGTGCTATTGCGCTATTAAACAGCCAGCAAAGGTTGGATCCATCCACCGCTCCAGCGTGGATACCAAAGCCGATAATTCGTCGCGTGTACTGATCCATGACGACCACCACCCAGTGTGATTTCAAAAGGATGGATTCACAGCGAAATAAATCCGCGGACCGAAGACTGTCCTTGGCGTGGCCGATAAAGCTAAGCCATGACGGTCCGTTACCGCCAGAATTTGGATGGTAATGTTTAGCGAGAACGCGCCGGACAACATCTTTATCGATCTCGATGCCAAACACCGTTGAAATCAGCTGTGCGATTCTTGGACAACCGTAACCTGCGTTGCGTTGTTTCAATTCAACAATCGCGCGAATCAGTTCCATGGATGGACCTTTTGGTCCTGGCTTGGCCTTTCTTTGTGATAAAAACAGCCGATGATATTTACGGTTAACCAGGATTTTGTAAAAGTGAAGAAAAGTGGACGTCTTGAGGATGACGTTACTTTTGAAAAGACGCTTTGGGTTCATGAACAACGACCAAAAGCCAAACAGGAATCGATCGAGGCCTGTTAGGTTAGGAGCCCTTTGCCGGGATTGATTGATGACGATGAGTCGATGCTTAATGAGTAGGCTATCTGCAACGACGCCCCGTGCATCACCCGGTCCCACCAGTTTTGCGAGTGTGGCAAGAAAATGCACAACAAGTAAAAGGACAGTTCTCATCGATCTCGATATTACACATGTCCGAGGTAATTACAAGACTGGCAACGGGACTGATTTTTGGCGAGAATTAGTAATTCGCCATGCACAGGTAATGGTAATGGTCAGTATGAAATGGTGCGCCAAGACATAGCGTTGTCGAACCAAATTTTCCGCATATTAGAGGAATGGGAAGCCGTATTGCAAGGACTGAGAAAGATATTTTGCTGGATTTCCCTGAACCTGAATTCTGATCCAAATAAAAACTGAAAGCCATTTAAAGCCAGATCACTTTTGATCTGGCTTTTTATATGTGCACCCAGTAGTGTCCGGCAATTCTATCAGAGTGGTTATATAGCAGTCTGATCTGTAATAGGAAACGATATGTTTAGGGGTGTCACCGACTTGAATGTGATTTTTTTGGGAAACTGGGGTTTTCTCCCTGGAGTTTCCCATGTATT
>JAJFJK010000027.1 GCA_021774075.1 Nitrosomonas sp.
GCGACACGCTATCTTGGGAATTATCTGGGGTGGCATCGAATGATTGATCGTCTCGGTCGAAACATTACACCAACTTTCTGTTTTCTATCAGCTCTTGGGAAAACAAGGCAATTTCAACAATTAATTGCGACATAGCCAATATAATCATTTACTGTATCGCAACAGGCCGCTGATTGAAATCGTTCAAAACAATTCCTCACCAAACAGTTCCCTGGGCCTGATCAAATTTTGTAAATGAGCTTGGTGAGGTTCCGTTGAGATTGGTTCACTGTTATAGCCAAGTATCGCCAATGCGGCTGTCGTCAATAATTTGCCGGAAGCGTTAACAAGAGGTGTTTGTTTTGATAGGTGGCAAACCAATTGATCCAGGCCGGGGTTGTGACCAATTATTAATAGGGTACCAGTATTATTGCTATGTTGCGAGATGGTGGAAAGTAAATCATTCAGTGATGCATCATAGATGTCTTTTATCCAGAAGACGTCCTGCTCGGAAATAGCCAATTCTTTTAAAATCAACTGACAAGTCTGTTTTGCTCGTAGCGCAGGTGAACAAATCACTCGATCCGGGACATGTTGATTTTCTTTTAACCATTTTCCCATTAATATTGCGGTTTTTATGCCCCGCTTAGCCAATGAGCGATCAAAATCGGAATTTCTCTCAGAAGACCAATCTGATTTGGCATGACGCATTATTAAAAGTTTGTGTTCTTGCATAATTTTTCAGTCCATAATAGGTTATATGTTTAACGCCAAATTAGTATCCCGATGGAATCTAACCTTGAAGAATCTTACGCTGCCGTAGACCTGGGCTCAAATAGTTTTCATATGATTGTTGCCAATTTTGTCGACGGTCGTTTGCAAATCATTGATCGGATGAAAGAAATGATCAGGCTGGCCTCAGGACTTAATGATAATCAGGAGCTGACTGAAGAGTCAATGCAAGGTGCGTTGAATTGTTTGCAGCGATTCGGGCAGCGTATCCGGGATATACCCCATGTGAATGTACGCGCTGTAGGCACGAATACCCTGCGCCAAGCCAGAAATGGCAGGGTTTTTTTATCTCAGGCATATACTGCCCTGGGCCATCCGATAGAAATCATCGCTGGCCGGGAAGAGGCGCGGTTGATCTATCTGGGGGTTGCACATACCTTATACGATGACACAAATAAACGTCTGGTCATTGATATTGGTGGTGGCAGCACAGAGCTGATCATTGGTTGTGGTTTTGATACGTACTATACTGAAAGCCTTTACATGGGCTGTGTCAATCTGGGGCAGCGCTTTTTTAGCGATGGCAAGATAAAAGCTAAAAGAATGCGTAAGGCGGTGTTGTTTGCAAGGCAGGAACTGGAATCAATTGAAGTCGCCTATAAAAAAATGGGGTGGGTGCAAGTTTTAGGATCTTCCGGCACGATTATTTCAATACGCGATGTCGTGCAAGCCCAAGGCTGGTGCAAAACGGGTATTACGGCTTCGGCACTTGCTACATTAAAAGACGAGCTGATTGCAGTTGGTGATAGTGAAGCCATTAACTTTGAAGGCCTGTCTGAGCGCCGCAAACCGGTGTTTGCCAGTGGTGTTGCGGTGTTATGTGGTATTTTCGAGGCGTTAAATCTTGATCAGATTGATATATCTGAGGGTGCGCTACGTGAAGGTTTGCTGCATGATCTGATTGGCCGAGTGAATAATGAGGACGCCAGAGATAAAACGGTAATGGATGTTGTGCAAAGATACGCTGTCGATACGGAGCAGGCGAAACGAGTCAAGGAAACGGCTGAAATTTTTTTTCAGCAGGTAAAGACAGGTTGGAAGTTGGATAATAAAGAAGATTTGGAATTATTGCGATGGGGTGCTTTAATCCACGAAATCGGCCTGTCAATTGCACATACCCAGTATCATCGGCATGGTGCTTACCTGATTACACATTCTGATCTGCCGGGTTTTTCCCGACAGGAACAAACGAATCTGGCTACGCTTGTTCGAGGTCATCGCAGAAAATTTCCACTGGAAGAATTCGAGCCAATCATCAGCATCATGAAAACTTCCATTATCAGGCTTTGCATCCTGTTAAGACTGGCTGTCGTTATGCATAGAAGTCGGTCTCACTATGCACTACCGAAAATACATGCAAACGCCAATGAAAACGAAATTGATCTGATCTTCCCATCGGGATGGTTAGATAATCATCCATTAACACTGGCTGATTTACATACCGAAGAAAATTATCTACAGGCTGCTGACATTAAGTTGACATTTTATTAAGGGCACTTCTTGAAATCCAGATTTCATCCCAACTGCTGCGTTACGAAAAAAATTTCTTGCTGTCATATCAACCATATGCTGCGCTGCGAAATTTTTTCTGCGCCTTGCATTTGGGCAAACTCTGAATTTTTAGAGGCGCCCTTAAGACAGGCCGCAATAGTGCTCCAGAATAGATTGTTGTGCTGAGCGGGGTTTAAGTGTGCCGGCTTTGACACGCCGATAAGAACCGTCACTTTGTAACAGCCATGCCTGCGTATTGTCTGATAAATAAGTTAACAGTCCATTTTTGATCACCGAGTCACTGGTGCGTTTTTCTTCAATAGGAAAGCAAGCTTCTACACGGTGATGTAAATTTCTTGTCATCCAATCGGCACTAGAACAGAATACTAATTCTTCTCCGCCATGGTAGAAATAAAAAACACGGGTATGCTCCAAAAAGCGGCCGACTATTGAACGCACACTGATATTCTCAGAAACGCCCTTGACGCCAGGCCGCAGACAGCAAACACCCCGAATAATCAAATCTATTTTGACACCGGCCTGTGATGCTTTATACAACGCGATAATGATCTCCGGGTCTACCAGGGCGTTCATCTTGGCGATAATTCGGGCCTTTTTGCCTTCGTTGGCTGCTGTTATTTCATTCGCTATATAGGCCAGCATTCCCTTATGTAAAGTAAAGGGTGATTGCAGTAATTTTTTTAATTTTCCGGCCCGGCCCAGGCCGGTGAGTTGGTGAAACAGTTTGTTGACATCTTCACCCACTGCTCTGTCACAGGTAAGCAATCCGTAATCTGTATACAAGCGCGCGGTGCGGGCATGGTAATTGCCGGTTCCCAGATGCACATAACGACGTAAAGCCCGACCTTCTCTGCGCACAACCAATATCATCTTGGCGTGCGTTTTATAACCCACGACACCATACACAACATGTGCACCTGCTTCCTGTAATTCACTGGCTAATTCGATGTTGGCTGCTTCATCAAATCTTGCCCGTAGTTCAATAACCACGGTAACTTCTTTGCCGGCATTGGCCGCATTTTTTAATACCTCGACGATAGCCGAGCCTGTACCAGTACGATATAAGGTCTGTTTGATTGACAGCACATTCGGGTCGGTTGATGCTTGCCGTAGAAAATCTATGACCGGAGCAAAGGATTGAAACGGATGATGCAACAATATATCGCCCTTGCGTAATGTATCAAAAATATTCGTACTGTTCGTTAAACGATTAGGAATTTCGGGGGTGAAACCAGTAAATTTTAACTCGGGCCGGTCGACTAAATCACATACTGCAAGAAACCGGCCGAGATTGACCGGACCCGATACCCTATAGAGGTCATCTACATGCAGGTGAAATTTCTTTAACAAAAAAGAACTTAATTCAGCTGGGCAATTGTCTGCCACTTCCAGGCGCACGGCATCGCTGAATCGACGGGAGGGTAATTCGCCTTCAAGTGCACGCAGTAGATCATCGATTTCTTCATCATCCACGAATAGCTCGCTATCACGTGTGACCTTGAATTGATAACACCCCGTTGCATTCATGCCTGGAAACAAGTCTCCCACATGCGCATGAATGATGGAAGAAAGCATGACAAAATCATGGTTTCCGGTGTTGTCTTCAGAAGATGCCGGGACAATTCTAGGCAATGAACGCGGTGCTTGTACAATAGCCAGGCGCGAATCGCGGCCGAAAGCATCTTTGCCTTCCAGCGATACAATAAAATACAGGTTTTTATTCAAGACTCTTGGAAATGGGTGCGCCGGATCCAACCCAATTGGACTGAGTATCGGTAATACTTCACTATTGAAGTAACGGCGTACCCAACGGGCCAGCTTGGGTTTCCATTGACTGCGACGCAGCAATCTTATTTTATTTTTGCTTAAGGCGGGTATGATCAATTCATTTAGAACGCAGTATTGTTCCTCCACAAACTGATGGGCTGTTTCATTGACACGCGCGAGCACTTCTGTCGGAAGAAGATTATCCGGACCGGTTTGTTTGGAACCATATTTGACTTGATGTTTCAGTCCAGCAACACGCACTTCAAAGAATTCATCCAGGTTAGTGCTGGCAATACAAAGAAATCGCAACCGCTCAAGTAGTGGTACGTTCTCATCTTTAGCCTGTTCAATAACGCGCCGGTTGAATTCGAGCAAACTCAGTTCGCGGTTGATATAAAGTTCAGGTTTGTTTAATTCAACTGTATCCATTAAGTTATTACCGTCAAAGTAAATTTGCATGGATGAATTTTAGGACTGTGGGTAGCATAGCAGTACCAGTGCCAAGTCACATCATTAATTCACCAATTGATCAGCATTTCTGTAGTTTGTTGCGAGATTTTACATCAGTATTGTTGCAGGTTGCTGCCAAATATGGGGTTCATCGGATTAAGCTGCTAGCCTGGATATTGCACCAGTTGTTGGAATTTAAACACCGTGTGTATTTGAATAGACGTGCAGGCGATTATAAATGCGGTTATTGGGTAATGGAGACAGACGGCGGTAGGGGAGATTTAATGAGGTTTTCAAAAAATAAAAGGATAAAAACGTTTTACTCGTTACCAAATGCAACTTGGTAACGAGCTAGGAGGCTGTCCGAGAATAGAATAATTTACTGCGGAAAAGCCCTTTTGGTCATATTTCCCGATAATTTTCGTTAAATAGAACAACTATTCGCCTCAAATGATCAAAAAATCTGCCTCAAAATGGCTTTCCCTCGCTACGGTTACTATTCTCGGACAGCCTCCTAGGAGTTAGCCAAAAAATAAAAATTTAAGCGGCTTTCTTTAATGATTTTTTCAGCTTTTTCAGTTTGTTTTCTTGCTTGCCGATTTTGTTCTTGCGTGCTTTAATTTCTTTTTTCAGAGATTTCACTTTTTTATTACCCATAATTACAGTCTCCATTGAATATTGACAATAAAACCACTTGGAAACGAGAAAATTGAAAATGGGTGTAGCTTATTGGTTCAATCTTCTTTCTCCTGTTTCTCCTATTTCCTCATGGCAAATAATTCCCTTTTTACATGTGGGAAATAAGTCTTTATATTAGGTATCGTCGCTGTGATCGTTTTTGCTGACAAAAGAGCGGATAAATCGCCGTATTTCCCGAGCTGCACTGGTATCTAATTGTTCGCACAAGCCTATAAAGTGATTACGTTCTTCGCCATTAATACGAATCACAAGCTGGCTGTCTTTTTGCTTTAGCTTTTTGCGGTTTTTCTTTCCATTCATTTGTTTAAAATCACGCTCAATGCAAGTGCTATCATGAGCCATCGTTAACCTTCACCTATATATTGTATATACAATGTATATTCAAATAATGTTCCTGTCAACCGGTTCTTTGTTTTCTACAATAAATATCACAGTAGTTGCACCAATACGCACATTAAGGGATAATATTCGGTTTTCTAATCCATCCTTTAGGGTGGAATATTGAGGGCGCAGCATAATGAAAGCAGACATTCATCCAGATTATCAAGAAATAACTGTAACGTGCAGTTGTGGAAATGTTTTTAAAACACGTTCTACAATGAACAAAGCATTAAGCATAGAGGTATGTTCTACTTGTCATCCGTTTTATACGGGTAAGCAGAAGATTGTTGATACAGCGGGTAGAGTTGAGAAATTTCGTCAGAAGTATGGTACGCAAGTACCAAAACAAGAATCTACCTAAAGTTTTTGCGCTTTTGCTTTTGTTGGGCTTTTGTTTGAGTTTAGTAATGTACAGCTAGCCAGATTGTTTCGTTGTCTGGGTCTGTCCAAGTTACTTTGTGTTTCTTATGGGGCGGTATATTTATACAATCACCCTTATTCAGATTAATCGGCTGTTTGTCCTCAAATGTCAGTATGGCTTTTCCTTTGAGGACTAAAACCCATTCATTTTTTTCTTGGTCATACCAGCCAGACTCAGGCGATTGATGACCTTTTGATACAATCCTTTCAATTCTCACCGACTCAGTCTTAATGAGTAAATCAAATACTTCATTCTCCAGGTTCTGAGGTACATCTGCAAAAATATTTTGTAATTTCATTTTGTATGTTCTGATTAGATGAGTTTTCTCGGCTAAATCCTATATCTTATGTCTATTTTGGCATGATAGATTGGTTGTTACCAGAATCCGTGAATCACTGTGAATGTCAATAGGATATAAAATTGTTTCTGAGATTAACAGTTTCATAGACAAGTTGAAGATTTTAATGTATTTATATGCTAAACGATTATCTGTGTAGCCTAAATAAATCGGAGGCTAGTACTCCTTCAACTTGATATTTTAGGGTACAGTTAGCTTCTCAGTGTTACTGGTAAGGCAGGTCTTGCAGGCAATGGTCATTCCCTTGTCAAGAGACCTAACACTGCCAGTGACGCTGAAAAGCTAACCCGAAGGGCGCTCACAAGATATCCCGTCACTGTGTTGCAGCACTTGCCAAGGGAATACCATTGTCTGCGTGCTGCGCCTTGTGACGAAACATCTTGTGAACGCTGTACCCTAAAATATCAAGTTGAAGGAGTACTAGATGAAGCGATCATTACCTACTGAATCAGAGCGGCAACAAGCTCGTCATTTTCATAACACTGCTGACAATAAGTCTTCTGTCAGTCAAGCCTTTGTTGATAATCGCCACACTACAACAATACAGCAACAATTAATGGCTGCAATGGTCAATTCGCCACAGTCCACCGCACAACGTATGCTCAGTCAGCAAATACATACTAGTTCACGCATGTTGGCGCAGCGTAAATTGATGTCGGGTATTTCTGGTGAAATGGTGCAACGGATTGAAGAAGATGAATTGACACAGGCTAAATTTAAGCCGATACAACGTACGGAGGAAGAAGACGAGCTTGTACAGACCAAATCTAAATCTGTGCAACAGCAAAAACCCAATAACACGGGGCTTCCAGATAATCTCAAAGGCGGTATTGAGCATCTTTCCGGCATGTCGATGGACTCTGTGACGGTTCATTATAATTCACCTAAACCCACGCAGCTTAATGCTTTGGCCTATGCTCAGGGGGCGGATATCCATTTGGGTGCGGGTCAGGAAAAGCATTTGCCGCATGAGGCTTGGCATGTGGTGCAGCAGGCACAAGGCAGGGTGCAGCCAACCATGCAAATGGAGGAAGGCACTGCAATTAACGATGACCAGGGACTCGAGCAGGAAGCGGATGTGATGGGAGAAAAAGCAACACGTTTTACCTAATCCAATGCGGGTCTGCGTGGATTGAGCATTCATTCATGATGTAACAAACCCAGAAACCCGCCGGATTGGTGATTCCATAGTTGCGCATAAAGCTGGTTATTAGCAATCAATTTTGCGTGGCTGCCTTGCTCTACGATTTTACCCTTATCAAAAACAATCAGTCGATCCATTGCGGCAATGGTGGACAATCGGTGTGCAATGGCGATCACTGTCTTGTCTTGCATAAGCTGATAAAGGTTTTGTTGAATACTGGCTTCGACTTCAGAATCCAGCGCGGAGGTTGCTTCATCCAGCACCAATATGGGCGCATTTTTTAACAGTACGCGGGCAATGGCAACGCGTTGGCGTTGACCACCTGAGAGCGTGACACCACGCTCACCGACATGCGCATCATAACCGGTACGGCCTCTGATATCTTTTAATGTCTGAATAAATTCATGTGCTTGGGCTTGTTTGGCGGCAGCGATCATTTGAGCTTCGGTGGCATCGGGTTTGCCGAACAAAATGTTGTCACGCACCGAACGGTGCAATAAAGAAGTATCCTGTGTCACCATGGCAATATAGGTACGCAGGCTATCCTGGCTTACTTTTATTATGTCCTGCCCATCAATGGTGATGTGGCCTTGTTGCGCATCATAAAAGCGTAATAACAAATTCACAAATGTCGATTTACCAGCACCGGAACGGCCCACAATGCCCACTTTTTCACCGGCTTTGATGGAAATATTGAGATTATCGAAAATTAAATGTTTTTCCTGGCTGTTTGTTGGTAGATTGTCCTGCTGATATGAAAAGCGCACATGTTGAAATTCAATCGCGCCTTGCTGCACTTGAAGTTCTTGAGCATCTGCGTGGTCTGTAACATGCTGTGGTTTGGATAGTGTGTTAATGCCATCTTGCACGGTGCCAATATTTTCAAACAGATTGTTCACTTCCCACATCACCCAGTGTGACATGCCCGTCAGACGTATTGCCAGACTCATCACAATGGCAATTGCCCCCGGGCCAATGGCGGTGTTTATCCATAGATAAATGCTGAGTGCACCCGTTGTGAATACCAGTAGCATGTTAATTATCCATACACTGATATTTAGCCAGGTTGCCAAGCGCATTTGTGGATGTACGGTGGACATGAATTCCTGCATGCTTGTTTTGACATAAGCCGATTCACGTTGGCTTTGTGAAAAGAGTTTGAGTGTAAGAATATTGGTGTAGCTGTCGACAATGCGGCCGGTCACGAGTGAGCGGGCATCGGCTTGTAAGGTGGAAATACGTTTTAATTGCGGAACAAAATGCGACAAAATACCGATATATGCAATCAGCCAAGCGAGTAATGGTAGGCACAGACGTGGATCAGCATTGGCAACCAATAACAAAGTTGTGATGAGATAAACTGTGACAAAGAGTATGACATCAAGCAGTTTCATCACGGTTTCACGCACGGATAAGGCGGTTTGCATCACCTTGGTGGCAATACGTCCGCTGAATTCATGCTGAAAAAATGCGTAACTTTGGTTTAACAAATAACGATGGGATAACCAACGCACACGCATGGGGAAATTGCCCATGAGTGTTTGGTGAATAACCAGTGAGTGAAGCAATACAATGATCGGGATGAATAGCAGAATGAAAACTGACATGGCCAGTAAGACTTGCCATTCATCCGCCAGGAAATGTTGCGAGTCTTTTGTTGCCAGCCAATCCACCAGCTGTCCTAAAATGCCATACAGCATGGCCTCACTAATGGCTAAGCAGGTGGTCAAAATAGCCATTAAACCCAGGTAAGGTTCGATACCCTTGGTGTAATGGCGACAGAATTGATATAGGTCTTTGGGTGGTTCGGTAGGGTGTTCGGATGGGAATGGGTTTATCAGACGTTCAAAAAAACCAAACATGGTTTTTTAGCCGGTACTCAAACGTTCAAAGATACGAAAACCTGCCACATAGGTGCCAACGGCAGATCCCATTGTTGCGAGAATAAAAATCAGCAATATTCGTGTTACCTGATTATTCCACCAGCCTTTCAAGCTGGTTGTGTCACTTCTGAGTCGATGGAAATCACCGATCTTAGGCTTGCGTAAATAAGTCTCCATAGCAGCGACGACCATACCAGCGCCGATGGTTGGGTTTAATGACGTGAGTGGGGCTGCCAGGAAAGCTGTTAAGACGGTCAGTGGGTGGGCGAATGCTATTGCTGCGCCTAATGCGGATAATCCACCGTTGATTAAGATCCAATCAAGCACCATTGCTGTGCCGATTTCCGGGCTACGCATAAAACCAATGACGAAGCCGGTGAGAATTAAAGCGACAATGATCCAGGGTAAAAACTTAAACCAGTTGGACGATTCAGGAATGGTATCCAATTGTGCAATCGTTTCATCTGGATTGGCAATACATTTGTCTTCAATTTGTTGTGCCATGCCTTGCATATGCCCGGCACCAACGATCGCTAAAACATGTTGATAATTGTTATCTTTGCATTCTTTTATTAGGCGGGCTGACATATATTCATCGCGTTCACTAATGAGCGGCCGGAATAAATCTTTTTCGTTTTCTGCAAATTGCGAGAAGGTGCTTTCCAGAACATCGCCTTCTTTTAATCTTTCGATCTCTTCAGCGCTTACTTTTTCTTTGCTGATGACACTGGCAATCAAGCCGGCAAATAAATTAAGGCGTTTCCACCATGGCACATTGCGGTAAATACGCTTCAGAGTTGTGCCAATTTCCCGGTCAATCAGTATGACCGGCAGTTTGGCCTCTTGCGCGTCCTTGATGGCAACACGCATTTCGGCGCCGGGTTCAATATCGAACTGTTCAGCCATGCGTTGCTGGAAAGCGCCTAATGCAAGGCTCGCTGCCACCATACTGGCTTGTCCACGTTTAATGACCTGAAATAAATCCATTTCGGCCATTGCGTCAGGATTAACAATGGCTTTATGACGACTTGGGCATAATTCAACGGCGACTGCGTCATATTTTTCAGTAGCAATTAACTCCTGGACTTTATCAGCGCTGGCCTTTGAAACATGCGCAGTGCCCAGCATGGTGATGCTGCAATTGTCGATCTTAACGGTTATAAGCGGCTCGTTCTTCACGCTTTCTGTAGGTAATTCAGTGGCTTGTTGTTCTGATTTGGTCATGGGTTGTTATGCGTTAATTGATCTTTTTGACAGGTGTATTGTCCTATACATGATACGGGTCACTGATGTGAAATAGAAATAAAGGTGAAATGTGTCCTTATTCACAGCTTGAATTGTACTTAGAATGTACTATATTTGTTACCAGATTAACGCAATCCACTCGAATGTAAAAGCTGTGTTGATACTTTGTTGAGAAATAAGTTTTTTGGCATTTTGGTTAAGATTTAAGTTTTATGACGAGGCCCTTTACGCCCTACTGCTTGCGGTAGGGCTTTTTTTTGCACAAATAAAATATCCCTGCACACACAGCTTATACACCAGTTTTACTGGTTTGCCGTGATCAGTTTATATAGATTCTCAGAATCCGAAAATAATTCGTGACGCTGCATGTGGGAAATTCTCATGGTGAGAGCGTTTCATACCAAAGCCAAACTGGATTTTGGCATGTTTGGCCAGTTGAACATGTAATTGTGGCATAAGTAAAGTGATGTCAGGCTCGCTTGGTCTGGATTCCCAGTTTATCTCTAATCCTACCAGCAGGTTTTTGGAGAATGTATAGAACAGATTGGCGTTTACCAGTCCTTCAAAGCGGCCTCTGGCGCGTGTATCTGTGGTACGAAATCCTGTCATGTTCAGCATGCTCCACTTTTCGTTAAATTCATAGCCAAATAGATATAACAGGTCATTCTCAAATGCTTTGTCATGTTTGTGATATTCAGCAATGTATTGCCAGCCATGAATAAACTTTCTGTTGGTGAGAAAACTGAATGTGCCTTGCAACGCTAATTTATAAGCTTCCAAGTCTGTGTTTTTCATTGGAAACTCAAATTCAATACCGTATCCGTCGGCATAAGCATATTCAAACTCTGGATTTAATTCGACAGCATCTTCTTCAAAATTGTATTGAGACAATGTATTAAATTCGTATTCGTTTCTTTTGGCACCGAGTGGTAAGACCAAATCGAACACCATAGGCTCAGGCAGGCGTGGACCTTTTCCAGAGGCGCTACTAAGACTTGGCATTAATACAAGGAGAACGAAGACTGCTATGACTCGGATTTTCATGTTGTGCATTTTGTTAGCTACGCAGCCTCACATATTCAGGCGCAATATGTTTAACGCCAATCAATTGGTAATAGAGATGAAACGGACGTTAGGTTTGAATATTTAGAAGGTACGGTAAAAATAAAAAGTAGTTAATATGGGCTGGCAATCAATGGATGCTTTTTTAGTGATTTAGTTTCTGGCAAGACAGTAAGAATCTACTCTTATTTTGCAGCAATGAACTAATCTATTAATACTATGGGTGTAATAGCAAGTTGCTGAATAATTGAATCTGCAGCATGTTGTGCAAGAATTTGGTTAGGGTAGGGACCCGCCTTGATTCTAAATAATCCATTTGCTTCAGTAATGCCTATTGTATGACTTAGCCATGGCAGTTCCTTTTGAATGTGAGATAGAAAATTGTGAGCATTACCGGCAATACCAAATGCCCCCAGTTGTAAATAAACGCTATTCATATCAACATCATCATTGGTAATGGGGAGGGTGGTTTGAATGGGCTCAGGTTCGCTTTGTTGATCCAGTTGATCCATTTGGGGCGTTGTGGCCATTTGTGCCATATCTGTACCAGGCAATATGCTTTCAACTTCCACTTCACCCTGGCCATGCGCCAGTATTCCAAGCTTATATGCTGCTGTATATGACAGATCAATCAGCCTGTTAGACAGGAAAGGGCCGCGGTCGTTAACGCGTACAACGACAGACTTTCCATTTTGCACATTTGTTACGCGCACATAGCTGGGTAACGGCAAAGTAGGATGTGCTGCCGTCATTGCGTACATATCATAAGCTTCGCCAGAGGCGGTCAGATTGCCATGATAGCGACGACCATACCATGTTGCAATGCCACGTTTTTTATAGGGACCCAGTGCAGTCATAGGTTGGTAGGAATTGCCTAACGCAACGTAAGGCCGCATATTTGTTTTACGTAATGGTTCGATTTTAGGCACTGCGTCAGGAATCAGGTCCAGATTGGATGGTGGATTGTCATCTGGACCATCGTCTAGATAATAGCCGCCGCTGGATGTTGAAGCTACAGATGCAGTACCTTGACCCAGTGACCCCTGTGGGGCGGTGCTGCCGCAGCCCGCAAGCGATATAAACACAAGTGCAACAATAAGTCTGTAGGCAGGTACTTGTGTTGTGGACGAGTACTGACATATATTTCGTGGCACTGAATTCATGTTTATCATGTTTTCACTAATTTGGGATGTGTTTGTATACTCATCAAAATACCAAAACCGAGCAGCATTGTCACCATTGAGGTGCCGCCATAACTAATTAATGGCAGTGGTACGCCGACTACCGGTAAGATTCCACTGACCATGCCCATATTGACAAAAATATAAGTACAGAAGGTGAGTGTAATAGAGCCGGCAATAAGACGCGTGAATTGTGTCGAAGCATTGGCTGTAATAAACATACAACGACCAATGACGATTAAATATAACAGTAAAAGCACCGTATTGCCAAGCAGTCCAAATTCTTCAGAAAAAACAGCAAAAATAAAATCTGTGCTTTGTTCCGGTAAAAAGTCCAGTTGGGTCTGGGTGCCATTTTGCCATCCTTTGCCAACAATACCGCCTGAGCCGATGGCAATAGATGACTGTATGGTGTGATAACCGGCACCTAGTGCATCCTGTGAAGGGTCAAGTAGCGTCATGACGCGTCGGCGTTGGTAATCATGCATAAATGACCAGAATATCGGTACGCTGCCGGCAACAGCAATCAAAAGGCCAGCAATGATGCGCCATGATAAGCCAGCTAGAAACAACACATAAAAACCACTGGCTGCAATTAATAATGCCGTGCCCAAATCAGGTTGACGTAATATCAGTAACACAGGTAACAACAGCAATAATGTTGCCCCGAGATAATCTCTTAGTCGTAATGTGATTTCATATTTGTCAAAATACCAAGCCATCATGAGTGGTACGGCAACTTTCATCAGTTCGGATGGCTGAATCCTTGTTACACCGACATCCAGCCAGCGGCGGGCACCATTTTGGATTTCGCCGAATAAGGCAACACCAACCAGTAACGCAAACCCGAGCAGGTACATAGGTAATGCGAGCCGCATAATTTGCTGTAATGGCACGTTAGCAACCAGCCACATAATCACTAACGCAACCATCATATTAATCATCTGTTTGATTACTCTGTTCAAATCTGCGCCCGTGGCACTGTATAGCGCAAACAGCCCGATAACCATTAACAGTAGAATACTTGTCAGCAGAAAACTATCGATATAGCGTGTCAAGTAATACCATAGTTTTCTAGAATTAATTAGGGGCATTATTCAGTTTTTAGTCACTAAAGATGGTCATGTGTGTGTTCGTCAGGGACATCTAGAACTTTTGCTATTGTGGATTCCGGTAATTCGCCAAGTAGAAAATAATCAATTACTTGCCTGGCAATTGGTGCAGCTGTTGCGCCACCGTGGCCACCATTCTCAACAATAATTGATAGTGCGATTTTAGGGTTTTCGGCCGGGGCATAGGCGATAAACATGGCATGATCACGGTGACGTTCTTGTATGAGTTCTTCTTTGTAGCGTTCTCCCTGCCTGATACCGATGACTTGCGAAGTGCCGGTTTTGCCTGCAAAGACGTACGCTGCATCGGCTGCGGCATTAGCTGCTGTGCCACCTGGTTGTGTGACATCCACTAAGGCGCGTCGAACCAGATCCATATTTTCTTCTTTATGTTCAACAGTGTATAAAAGTGTTTCAGCCCTGTTGTGATCTAAACCGGTTTGATCATTTGTGATTTGTTTGACTAAAAATGGCTGGAAAGCTTTGCCATGGTTAGCAAGTATCGAGGTAGAGAAAGCCAGTTGCAGGGGCGTGGTTAGATTATAACCTTGGCCAATACCTACTGAAATGGTATCACCGACATACCATTGTTGTTTATGTCGGCGCATTTTCCATTCTGGAGAAGGTAATAACCCTGAAACTTCGCCGCGAATATCAATACCTGTTTTTTTGCCCAAACCAAATTGTCCGACAAAGCTGTGTATCGCTTCAATGCCCATATCATTGGCAAGACTGTAATAATAGGTGTCACAAGAAACAACCAGTGATTTGTGTAGATCAACTGTGCCATGCCCACCAACTTTCCAGTCGCGGTAACGATGTTTCCCGCCCGGCAGGCTAAAGTAACCTGCATCTTTTATGGAATACTCCGGTGTGCGTTTTTCCAGTTCAAGCGCGGCTAACGCCATGAAAGGTTTGAATGTGGAGCCGGGTGGGTATAAACCACGTAATGCACGGTTATTGAGCGGTCTGTCGATAGAATTATTAAGCCGACCCCAATTTTCCTGATCAATACCCCCGATAAACAAATTGGCATCAAAACTAGGTTTGCTGACAAAAGCCAGTATTTCGCCATTATTCGGATCCATTGCGACCAATGCACCGCGGCGATCACCAAAAGCCTGGTCGGCAACTTGTTGCAAGCCAATATCCAATGATAATCTCAGATTGTTTCCCGGAACGGGCGGGGTGCGTGAAAGAACTCTAACAGAGCGGCCCGCTGCGTCAGTTTCAACTTCTTCAAAACCAGTGATGCCGTGTAGTTCTCTTTCATAGCTTTGTTCTATACCAATCCTGCCTATATAGTGGGAACCACGGTAATTATCAAATTCGTCATTGATTCTAAGTTGTTCGACATCTTTGTCATTGATGCGGCCAATATAACCCACGACATGCGCAGCAATTTCGCCATAGGGGTACTGGCGTAGGACACGTGCTTGAATATCAACACCTGGAAAACGGTAGCGGTTTGCTGCAAAGCGCGCAACTTCTTCATCGGTTAGGCGTTTTCGAATAGGTATGCTGTTGAAGCGTCGGCTTTCATTCATTAACCTTTTGAAACGCTTGCGATCTTTGGCAGTAATCGTGACGATTGTTGCTAATTCGTCTAATGCGGCCTCAAGTTCGGGTACCTTGCTGGGTACGATTTCTAGTGTGTAAACGGAATGATTTTGCGCCAGGATTTCACCGTTACGATCAAAAATGATGCCGCGATTGGGGACAAGTGGAGAAATGGAAATACGGTTTGCTTCTGCAAGCGTATGATAGTGATCACCTTTGATGACTTGCAAATAAAAGAAACGTCCAAATAACAACAGGAAAAGAAATAGTACAAGCCCCGCGCTAATCACAAGGCGCATACGAAATTTGTGCATTTCAAGGGGATGGTTGCGAATTTCAACAGTTTGTTTCATAGTGCATCAGGATCAGGTTTAGGTCTGAGGGGTATGCACAATAGATAAGAGATGGGCGCCCACATGAAGATGCCTGTTAAACTGGCCAGGAAAAAATGCCAGCCAGGAAAGATTGCATCATTCAATAATGCAATTAAAACCAGGCTGATTTGCATAATCAATAATATCAAGCCAATCTGCGGCGCCTGTTGTAGTAAGCTGAACATTCTCAAGCGTCGGCGAAAAATCAAGGCAAAATAAACCATTACACAATAAGCCAGGGCATGTTGTCCCAATATGCTGACATTGCCAACATCCATCATGAGGCCAAGGCAAAAGGCCAGACTCATGCCAACTTTATGTGGTTGGTTAACGCACCAGAAAAGCATGCTAATCGCCACAAAATCAGGGCGTAATATGAGTGCGCTACCTTGCAATGGCAAGAAATTAAGAAACAGTGCAATGGTGAGGCTGAGAAACACATACCAGCTTTTGGCCGGCGCAAGAATATCTTGTCCTAGGTAATTGTTTGAACTAAATTTTTCTTCATCAATTATTTTTGGATTCAATGTCTGAAGTCTCTGCAGGGTTATTAGGCACAGGGGGTACTAAGGATAGTATCAACACTTGTTGATTTCGATCAACACCAGCAATGGGCGTGCCAATAATATGCGCAAACGTATCTGCTGGATTACGATCAATTTTGGACACCTTTGCAACCGGAATACCCGGAGGATAAACGCCACCAATTCCTGAAGTAACCAATAAGTCATTCTCTCGGATATCCGTATTGACGGATAGGTAGCGTAGCTCCAATTCATTATTTTTTCCCGCGCCGGAAATAACGGAACGCAGGCTATTACGCACAACCTGTATCGGAACGGAATGATCCTTGTCAGTGATTAGTGTGACTTCTGACGCCCACAGGGATACCCGAGTGATTTGACCGATAATGCCTTTGTCATCAACAACTATTTGGCCCGCTTGTATATTATGTTGGTGGCCTTTATTCAAGGTGGTCTTATGGCTAAACGGATCACGCGGGGTATACAAAATCTCTGCCATAACCGCTTTAGCGGCTGTTTTTGTTTCTATTTGCTTAACAGCGCCAAGTAATTTACGCAACTGCCTGTTTTCAGTTTCCAATGCGAGTAAGCGTAAGAGTTGTTCGCGATCGGATAGGTAACGTTGCCTCAGAAAATTATTTTCTTGTAAAAGATGGAAACTGGCAAAAAATGCTTCGACCCGATCATACATTTGTGCCGGAAAGTGGGCCAGTTGTTGTAGTGGGTGAATAACAACAGCAATCGCCGGGCGCAGCTCAGGGACGTATTTAAAGCGCAAATCTTCAGCCATAAGTAAGCATGATAGCAGTGCAAAAAACATCAACCGAGCTAAAGGGCCGGGACCATGTCTGAAAAACTGAGGCGTTGTTTCCATGGTGGTCAGTATTTCAAAATTTAATCTTTATTGTTTGCACGCAAGAATAATCATTTTTAACCCATCTAATCGTTGGCAAAGATTCCAATGGATTGATCGATGTTTTCCAATGCGATACCAGCGCCACGTACCACACAAGAAAGGGGATCATCTGCGACGATTACCGATAACCCGGTTTCTTCCATTAACAAACGATCAATATCACGTAATAAAGCGCCGCCACCTGTCATGACCATACCTTTCTCAGCAATATCAGCGCCTAGTTCCGGTGGTGTTTGTTCCAACGCAGACTTTGTCGCACTAACAATGCTATTTAATGGCTCTGCCAAAGCTTCCAGTATTTCATTGCTGGAAATGGTGAAACTGCGGGGTATGCCTTCAGCTAAATTGCGACCTTTAACTTCGATTTCACGAACTTCAGAACCTGGGAAAGCAGAACCGATTTCTTTCTTGATGAACTCTGCGGTCACTTCGCCAATTAACATGCCATAGTTGCGGCGTATATAATTAATAATCGCTTCATCAAATTTATCACCACCGACACGTACAGAATTTGAATACACAATGCCGCCGAGGGAAATGATGCCTACCTCTGTTGTGCCGCCTCCGACATCCACGACCATTGATCCAGTCGGTGATTCAACCGGCATTTCAGCGCCAAGTGCGGCTGCCATAGGTTCTTCAATCAGCTCAACTTTGCGTGCGCCTGCGCCATAAGCGGCTTCACGAATTGCCCGGCGCTCAACTTGGGTGGAGCCATAAGGCACGCAAATAACAATACGTGGGTTGGCTGACAGCAAACGGGGCGGGTTGACTTTGCGGATGAACATTTTAAGCATTTGTTCAGTTACCGTAAAGTCAGCGATAACACCATCTTTCATTGGTCTGATGGCCGTAATGTTGCCTGGCGTACGACCCAGCATTTGCTTGGCGGCTAAGCCGACTTGTTGGATCGTTTTCTTGCCACTACCACCACTTTCTTCGCGTATTGCTACTACAGACGGTTCATCCAGCACGACACCCTGGCCTCGGACATAAATCAGCGTATTTGCAGTACCCAGGTCAATAGCCATATCAGTTGAGAAATAGCTACCCAGAATATTATTGTTCATGAAATTAAACATAGTGGCAGATCCATTCCTAGTTAATTATGAAGAGATATATAATAAAAAAAACTATCAAAAATAATACGCCGATTAAACGTGTCATGATACCCTATTACTTCTTTAAATATAAGGTTTCTGATTTAAATGACTCTCTCTGTTAATGATGTGAAACGTATTGCTGACCTTGCTTATATTGAAATTAATGAACATGAGGCACAAGCCACATTGGGTCAGTTGACTGATATTTTTGATCTTATCGAAACCATGCAGGCAGTTGATACATCAACTGTTGAGCCGATGTCTCATGCGCAAGATGTTGTGCAGCGATTACGTGAAGATAAGGTAACTGAATCAGATCAGCGTGATTTATATCAATCGGTAGCACCACAGGTCGAGGCTGGGCTTTATTTGGTACCCAAGGTTATTGAATAACGATGCGGTTAAGCAACAATGAGCGATAAGTTGACAAGTTGAAGAAATTCACTTGAAATAAGAAACATTTATTTTTATACGCATCATTTTATAATCCCCAACTAGTAAATACCATGTTTAATGCCAGTCTTAAACAGTTGTCCACGCAGCTTGCCGAAAAAAAGATTTCCAGTGTAGAGCTAACGAAAGCGTTTCTGCAACGTATTGAAGCACGCAACACCGAATATAACGCCTTTATTACGGTTAACGAAGAATTGAGCCTCGCACAGGCGCAAGTTGCCGATCAAATGATTGCAGCGGGCCAGGCCAGTCAACTGACAGGCATTCCTATCGCGCAGAAAGATATCTTTTGTGCCAAAGGTTGGCTGACAACCTGTGGTTCAAAGATGTTGTCGAATTTTGTATCGCCTTACGATGCGAATGTCATCGAGCGTTTTAATCAAATTGGTGCTGTAAATATTGGTAAGACCAATATGGACGAATTCGCCATGGGGTCAAGTAATGAGACGTCATACTATGGTCCGGTCAGAAATCCGTGGGATGTTGAAGCGGTGCCAGGCGGTAGTTCCGGTGGCTCGGCAAGTGCCGTTGCAGCCAGACTGGCACCTGCCGCTACAGGGACTGATACGGGTGGCTCAATTCGTCAACCAGCAGCGCTATGTGGTATTTCAGGGATTAAACCAACGTACGGATTAGTGTCGCGTTACGGCATGATTGCATTTGCATCAAGTCTGGATCAAGGTGGCCCGATGGCTAAATCGGCTGAGGATCTGGCTTTGATGCTGGGTGTCATGACAGGATTTGATGCACGGGATTCAACCAGTTTGCAACGTGAAACGGAAGATTACACACGTGACCTGGAAAAACCATTATCCGGTTTGCGCATTGGCTTGCCTAAAGAGTATTTTGCGAAAGGCATGAGCAAAGATGTTGAGTGTGCGGTAGAGCAGGCTTTGGATGAGTATCGGAAACTGGGTGCTGAAATGGTTGAAGTATCGTTACCGAATTCGCAGTTATCCATCCCGGTTTATTATGTGTTGGCGCCTGCAGAGGCATCGAGTAATTTGTCTCGTTTTGATGGTGTTCGCTATGGCCATCGTGCCAAGTCCTATGGTGACCTGAACGACATGTATCGTAAGAGCCGTGCGGAAGGTTTTGGCGCAGAAGTTAAGCGGCGTATTCTCATTGGCACGTATGTATTATCGCATGGCTATTACGACGCCTATTATATTAAAGCCCAGAAAGTACGGCGACTGATTACCCAGGATTTTGTTGATGCTTTTAAGCAGTGTGACATTATGATGGGGCCAACGTCACCAACTGTTGCCTTTAACATCGGTGAAAAAAGCAGTGACCCCATTCAAATGTATTTGTCAGATATTTATACCAGTGCAGCCAGTCTGGCGGGGTTGCCGGGCATGTCTATTCCAATTGGGTTTGGCGATAAAAACAGGCCGGTGGGTTTGCATATTATTGGTAATTATTTTACAGAAGCGAAAATGCTGAATGTGGCACATCAGTATCAATTGGTCACGGATTGGCACCAAAGATCGCCAGTTTAGTTAGTTAACCATTTCTCAAATAATCATCTTGTCGGAAAACTAATCATGCAGTGGGAAATAGTCATCGGTATTGAAACGCATGCGCAACTTACCACCCAATCAAAAATTTTCTCTGGTTCATCTATCGCATATGGGGCTATGCCCAATACGCAGACCAATGCTGTCGATCTTGCATTGCCCGGTGTCTTGCCGGTATTGAATCAAGGCGCTGTGGAACGGGCGGTTAAACTGGGCCTTGCAGTCGGTGCAAAAATCAATTCGCCATCAATTTTTGCCAGAAAGAATTATTTTTACCCTGATTTGCCAAAGGGCTATCAGATTAGTCAATATGAATTGCCGATTGTGGAAGGTGGCAGTATTAAAATTCAGATCGGCGAGACAGAAAAGACGGTACATTTGACACGTGCGCATCTGGAAGAGGATGCGGGCAAATCATTACATGAAGATTTTCAGGGAATGAGTGGTATAGATCTGAATAGAGCAGGTACGCCGCTGTTAGAAATTGTGACAGAACCGGATATGCGCAGCAGCGCGGAGGCTGTTGCTTATGCCAAAACGTTGCATTCATTGGTGTGCTGGATTGGTATTTGTGACGGCAATATGCAGGAAGGTTCTTTTCGCTGTGACGCCAATGTGTCTGTGCGCCCCAAAGGATCAGAGACGCTTGGTACGCGTTGTGAAATCAAAAACCTGAATTCATTTCGTTTTCTTGAAAAAGCCATTGATTTTGAAGCCAGGCGGCAAATTGAAGTGTTGGAAGATGGTGGGTCTATCCGACAGGAAACCCGGCTTTACGACGCCAATAAAGATGAAACACGCACCATGCGCAGCAAGGAAGATGCCAACGATTACCGTTATTTTCCAGACCCTGATTTATTGCCGTTGGAGATTGCCGACAGTTGGATTGATCAATTAAAAGACAGCTTGCCGGAATTACCGGAAGCGCGTCGCGCACGTTATATAACCGACCTTGGCTTGTCAGCTTATGATGCAGCTGTTTTAACCAGTGCACGAGAAATCGCTGATTACTTTGAAAACCTGTTGGAATTATTGCCGGATCAAGCCAAATTGTGTGCTAATTGGGTCATGGGTGAAATAAGCGGGCGTTTGAATAAAGAGGCCATTGAGATTACAGCTTGCCCTATTACGCCAGCGCAGTTAGCGGCATTACTATCACGTATCAATGATGGAACAATTTCAGGAAAAGCAGCTAAAACAGTTTTCGAGAGCATGTGGCAGGGCGAACTGGAACGAAATGCGGATGCGATTATCGACGCAAAAGGTTTAAAACAGATATCAGATGACGGCGCAATTGAACAACTGGTTGATGAAGTGCTGGCGGCCAACGCTCAGCAAGTAGCCGATTATCGAAGTGGTAAAGAAAAAGCCTTTAATTCACTGGTCGGTCAAGTGATGAAAGCCGCCAAGGGTAAGGCGAATCCTGCACAAGTCAATGCAATGTTAAAGAAAAAATTGTCAGCCTAGGAGGTTGTCCGAGAATAGAATAATCTACTGCGGGAAAGCCATTTTGGTCATATTTCCCGATAATTTTTGTTAAATAGAATAACTATTTGCCTCAAATGATCAAAAAATCTGCCTCAAAATGGCTTTCCCTCGCTACGATTACTATTCTCGGGCAGCCTCCTAGTTGCAATGTTATGAGCAAGCGGATGTCATTTTGAAAATTATGCGTTTGTTATTTGTTACGAAGAGGAATAAGGATATTGTTTGATGAGCGTGATTTGGTTTAAAGATTACACGATTGATTATTTGGAAGGTTTGCGTAATGCCAATATGGGAGAACATATTGGCATTCATTTTTCTGAAGTAGGGCCTGATTTTATCAAGGCAAGAATGCCGGTAGATAAGCGCACAACCCAACCTTTTGGAATTATGCATGGCGGTGCCAGTTGTGTCTTATCAGAAACGCTGGGCAGTGTTGCCGGATGGATGACGATTGACCCGGAAAAATATCGTGCGGTTGGGCTGGAACTCAATATCAATCACATACGCGCGGTTACACAAGGTCATGTGATTGGCACATGCGCCCCATTGCATACCGGGCGGCGTACACAAGTTTGGCAAACAGATATAACAGAGGAAGCAACAGGCAAGCGTGTTGCGATCTCAAGATTAACGCTGGCAATTATTGATCAAGGTACACTGAGTGCACAAAAGCAACATGTTGTTGTGGAAAAGAAGGCTTAAATTCTTTGTCGACAATTCTGTAGGTAAACGCCATTACATTAATGGTTGCGCGTTACGGCGAAAGAAGCCAGTTGTAGCAGGCAGTCTTTATATTCAGATTCGGGTAATGATGCGATAGCAGCGGTTGCCGTAGCAACTTCAGCATGTGCGCATTTCTTGGCGTAATCCAGGGCAGCCGTTTGTTGAATTACATCCAAAACAGGTTGAAACCCATCTTCACCACCCTTTACAATTGCGTTGCGGATGATGTTCGCCTGCTCTGGTGTGCCAGATCTCATGGCGTAGATTAATGGGAGGGTGGGCTTTCCTTCGGCAAGGTCGTCACCCAGGTTTTTTCCAGTGTCCTGGTCATCTCCAGTGTAATCAAGCATGTCGTCAATTAATTGAAATGCAGTGCCAAGATGCATGCCATAAACGGAAAGCGCTTCTTCTTCTTCCGGCGTGGCATTGCCGAGAATGGCGCCTAGTCGGCTTGCAGCTTCAAATAGCTTGGCAGTTTTGAAACGGATAACGCGCAAATAGTTGTCTTCCTCTACATTTGGATCGCGGCAATTGAGTAGTTGCAAAACTTCGCCTTCCGCGATGGTATTGGTTGCATCTGCTAATACTTGCATGACACGCATGTTGTCGACTTCTACCATCATTTGAAAGGCGCGTGAATAGAGGAAGTCTCCGACTAATACGCTGGCAGCATTGCCGAATAGCGCATTGGCGGTTTCTTTATTGCGGCGTAGCTCGGATTCATCGACAACATCATCATGCAGTAACGTTGCGGTATGAATAAACTCTACAACGGCTGCCAGATTGTATTGGTGTTTTCCGGAATAACCAGATGCACCAGCGGATAAAATAACCAATGCGGGACGTAAACGTTTGCCGCCACTGTTGATAATATATTCACTGACCTGACGGATAAGTGCTACGTGGGAATGTAATTTTTCCCGAATGACATCGTCTATGATGTCCATGTCTTTTGCAATGAAGCTTCTAATATGTTCGATTGACACAACGTTACCTTGAAGAAAACGCTATGTTAAGAATGACAACACCAAAGTGTCAAGCATAAAGATAAAATCAATTAAATTTTCCTCCACAGGTGGTACCTATTTATGTATAATCCCCTGTTCTGTGAAAGTGATGTGTGGAGTCAATTATATGTATGCGGTCATAAAAACCGGTGGTAAACAATATCGTATCCAAGTTGGTGAAAAACTTAAAGTTGAGCAACTTGATGTTGAGAGTGGTAGTGAACTTGTTATTGATCAGGTATTAATGGTGGCGGATGGTGATAATGTTTCTATGGGCACGCCGCTAGTTGACGGTGCGACTGTTAATGCGACTGTGCTGGGCCAAGGTCGGCACGATAAAATCCGCATTTTTAAAATGCGTCGTCGTAAGCATTACCAGAAACACCAGGGACATAGACAGAATTACACTGAAATACAGATTACTGGTATTTCAGCATAAAGGAGTATTTTAAATGGCACATAAAAAAGCAGGCGGAAGCTCCAGAAATGGTCGCGATTCTCAATCAAAACGATTGGGTGTAAAGCGCTATGGTGGAGAATTAATTTCAGCTGGTTCAATTATTGTCAGACAGAGAGGGACACAATTCCATCCTGGTGAGAATGTAGGCATGGGTAAGGATCATACTTTGTTTGCCAAAATTACCGGCAAAGTGAATTTTTGTATTAAGGGTGCTCACAAGCGTAGGGTGGCAAGTATTATTCCCGCGTAATGATAGCTATTTAAAATTTCGATCATTGCAGTATTCTTAGTATCCTATAAAGGCCCTGTCTAAAATGATAGGGCTTTTTTAATTGTAAGATCAATAAGATCATATGGAAATAGTTACAAACAGGCCACATGAAGTTTATTGACGAAGCAACCATTCAAGTGCTTGCCGGCAAGGGTGGCAATGGCGTCGCCAGTTTCCGTCGCGAAAAATATATTCCTAAGGGCGGCCCTGATGGTGGGGATGGTGGTCGTGGCGGTAGTATTTATGCTATTGCCGATCGAAATATAAATACTTTGATCGATTATCGCTTTGCACGCATGTATCGCGCTAAGAGCGGTCAAAATGGACGTGGTTCAGATCGTTATGGCAAAGGCGCTGATGACATCATATTGCGCATGCCTATTGGTACATTGGTTAAGGATGTCAATACCGGAGAGATCATTGCGGATCTGGTTGAGCATCAGCAAAAAGTGCTGCTGGCCCAGGGCGGTGCAGGCGGGTTGGGTAATCTGCATTTCAAATCAAGCACGAATCGGGCGCCGCGCCAATGTACTAATGGTGAAGATGGTCAGGACTTTGAACTCAAATTAGAACTCAAAGTGCTGGCAGATGTGGGTTTGCTAGGCATGCCAAACGCAGGGAAATCCACGTTGATTCGTGCTGTATCGGCAGCACGCCCGAAAGTTGCGGACTACCCGTTTACCACGCTACAGCCCAATTTAGGCATGGTGCGCGTTGACCAGAATCGTAGTTTTGTCATGGCGGATATTCCCGGCTTGATTGAAGGTGCTGCAGAAGGTATTGGGCTTGGACATCGTTTTTTAAAGCATTTGACACGCACCCGATTATTATTACATGTGGTTGATATGATGCCACTGGATGAAAATACCGATCCGGTACATGAAGCACAGGCGCTGGTTGAAGAATTGCGCAAATATGATGAATCGCTTTTTCAAAAACCACGTTGGCTGGTACTCAATAAAACAGATATGTTGCCTGATGATCAACGTGCGGAGACCTGCGATCAGTTTCTTCGCCAGTTGGAGTGGGACGGGAAATATTTTATTATTTCTGCCCTGACAGGTGAAGGATGCAAGCTTTTGACCTATGCGATCATGGATTATCTGGAACAAAATATACACCAAGCTGAAGCAGTTGATGAATGACCTTACATTTGTAAACCATTTATGCAAGACATATTAAAACAAGCACAGCGTATTGTCGTGAAAGTGGGCAGCAGTCTTGTGACCAATCAAGGCAGGGGGTTGGATCACATTGCACTGGCATGTTGGGCCGCGCAGATTGCCATGCTTAAACAAATGGGTAAAGAGGTGATATTAGTGTCTTCCGGCGCAATTGCCGAGGGCATGCAACGCCTTAATTGGGAGGGTCGACCAACGGCTTTGTTTGAGTTACAAGCTGCGGCAGCGGTGGGGCAGATGGGGCTGGCGCAAGCTTATGCTTCCAGTTTTTGCCATCATGCATTGCAAACGGCACAAGTGTTGTTAACGCATGAAGATTTATCAAATCGCAAACGTTATCTGAATGCACGTTCCACACTCACAACGCTATTAAAGTTAAATGTTATTCCAATCATTAATGAAAATGATACGGTCGCATTTGATGAAATTCATTTTGGTGATAATGATACATTGGCCGCATTGGTAACAAATCTGATAGAGGCCGAAGTGCTGGTTATCCTGACCGATCAGGCCGGGCTATTTACCAGTGATCCACGCAAAAACCAACATGCGCAATTATTAACTGAAGTCAGTGCGGGTGATGCAGAACTCGAAGCAATGGCCGGTGGGGTTGGCAGTAATATTGGTAGTGGCGGTATGCAAAGTAAAGTGATCGCGGCAAAACGCGCCGCACGCAGTGGTGCGCATACCATTATTGCATCAGGACATGAAGAGGATGTGTTGATTCGTCTAGCGCATGGTGAATCAATCGGCACGCGGTTATTGGCTAAAGTGCCTGTATTGGCTGCGCGCAAACAATGGCTTGCTGATTATTTGCAAGTACGTGGTTCGGTTGTGCTGGATAATGGTGCAGTCAAGGCATTAACTGCGGATGGAAAGAGTTTGCTGCCGATTGGTGTAATCGATGTGAAGGGAAATTTTGAACGCGGTGAGGCTGTTTCTTGTCTAGATCAGAAAGGTGTGGAAATAGCACGCGGGTTGATTAATTACAGTGCGCTTGAAACACAAAAAATTCTCAAGCAAGCCAGTAGTGAGATTGAAGCGATTCTGGGTTATGTCGACGAAGCGGAGCTGATTCATAGGAACAATCTAGTACTCCTTTAACCTGATCTGATCGAAAAATGACATTTGATAAAAGTGGTTATCGAATTGCTGCGATTGACTGGATGCGTGGTATTGTCATGATTCTGATGGCGCTTGATCACGCCTCAGGGTTTTTCAACAATGGCCGCATTTTTGCGGATTCAGTATTGCTCTATGAAACAGGCGATATTCTTGCCGCAGACCAATTCCTTACCCGCTGGATAACGCATATTTGTGCGCCGACATTTGTTTTTCTGGCGGGTACAGCCATCGCAATTAGCACCGTTCAGCGGCAACAACAAGGCATGAGCAGCACAATAATCGATCGTGAATTATTTATGCGCGGCGCATTTATTGCGCTGCTGGATCTTTGTGTGCTCTCACTGGCTTCCGGCAAAATCGTGCTGCAAGTGCTGTATGCCATAGGCGTGAGTATGATGTTAATGGTTGCATTACGCCGTTTGGGTGCGCGTGTACTATTCATTACGGCCATCACGATTCTCATCGGCAGTGAGGCTTTGCTTATGGGATTGTGGGAACCGGGCGATGAAGTGCCACTCTGGCTGGCGCTAACCTTTGCACCATTATTTGGTGCATCCTATTCAAGCATGTATCCGCTCATGCCATGGTTGGCAATAATGATGCTTGGTTGGGTATTTGGTGAACGATTAATGTCCAAACAACCCGGTTTATGGCCTGTTCAGCGCTTACTGATGGTAAGTGGTTGCATTGCTCTGGCATCATTTATGCTCATTCGTGGCATGGATGGTTATGGCAATATGTTTATGTTCCTGCAAGGGGATTCACTCGTGCAGTGGCTGCATGTCAGCAAGTATCCGCCCAGTTTGGCCTATACCTTATTGGAACTGGGCCTGATGGCGATCATCCTTGCTGCACTGATGCAATTGGAAACGATGATTCGTGTGCGTCGTAATGAACCGGTTTTGTTATTTGGGCAAACGGCATTGTTTTTCTATCTCGCACATTTCGGTGTGCTGGCCGTATTAAGCCTTGTGCTGAGTCGTGGTGGTTTGGAGCAGGCTTATTCGGTAACGCTTTTGGTACTCATCATACTTTATCCGATATGTCGTATTTATCGTTCACTCAAGTGGCAAAACTCACAGAGTCTTTTGCGTTTTTTGTGATGTACTATTTTGGGCGTATACAGGACTTCGTCAAGCCTGGAATTACTTGGGTTAATTTGCAAAAAGACATTGGCCTTTTTCGTTTAGGTAAAAGTTAATCTGATAAATAGAGATATATAACCCCCTGTTTTTAAGATATTTGAAACATCTAAAGCTATTAATTTTATCGTCGATATTAAGTCTAAATACCCAGTTTACTTAGTTGAGAACGATCCGATTAAAACCCGAAATTCATAACATATTTTAAATAAATATCATGCCAATATTAAATTTTGAAGAATCCCGCTCAGATCTTATTAGGTTAAGAAAACTCGTAGAGACCTCATGTCCTCCAATATCAGAATTAACACAGATAAAAGCAGATTTAGAGCCCCAAGATCTTTTCTTCAGGGAAAAATTAAATCTTATTGATAGCGCGATATACACACAGGAAAAGGCGCAATGAATTGATAGGTGCGCTAGCTTTTAAACGGGCTGGTTGAATAGTATTCCATTATTTTCACTTGTTTTCCCTGCGGTACTTTAATGCTTGCCATACTGTCCTGACATCAACATGCTCATGACGAATCAACAATGTAATAGCAATTTCTTCAATGGCCGCATACAGGCAGAATAAGGCGGCTATCCTGAAAGGCCAATCGAGTAGTCCGGCAAAAAGTAAAACATAACTTACAATGGTTATAGCAACAGCCAGCCTCACACTCCATGTATGGTAACTTGTAAATGTATGAAATTTGATGAAGCCTATGAGTGTCGGTAGCGTAAAACTAACAACAATAACCACAAAATAAAGCAGCTCACGTTGTGCGATATCCGGCCATAATATCCACGCGCAGATCGCCATTGTTGAATAGATTATGAAATCACCCCAGCTATCCAGGTGTGAACCCATCTCTGTTATCTGGTTCAGCGTTCTGGCAAGAAAACCATCCAACACATCGGTAAACACCGCAAATAATAAGGCGCCAATATACCAGTAGGGCTGCTGGGTAAATGCAAAATAAAACAGCACCGGCGCCATCAATATGCGGATTAAACTAACCAGGTTAGGTAAATTGACTATTTGATCTTTAGCGTGTGACATAGCTGATTTAATAAGGCCTTTTACGGATACCCCAGTGATAGAGTACTTTAGAAACTGTCAGTTCTATAATGATAAAAATCAAAACAAGTAGTAATATGGAAGAAATTGCAAGGTTAAATATTTGCATCATCATGAAAGCAGGCAACAATGATTCAGGAACCTGATCAAGCAAAGGCGCCATGCCGCTGGGTGCAATCGCCAGCCGACGCTTTATAAAGCTGGATAACAGATCGCCGAGGATTGCATACAGCGCAATTAGAAAACCCATTTCTGGCCCGTAACCTAACCACCATGCAGTAACGGTTGTTGCAACAAGTGAAGCAAAGATTCCTCGCCATGTTTTTGAGGCGCCAAAGATTGGTCTGTCGTCCGGTAGCGTTCTGCCAAAATCAACAGCAAGGTTATAGCGATTATTTAGCAGTTGCCGGATTAATATAGGTGCGCCATTTGCGATTATAATTAATAGCAGTAGCTGAAATAATTCAACGCTCATTGTATGATCCGGAAATTAACTTAAACGTAGGAACCTCTTGCAAAACTCATAAAAATAAAGGGAATTATGTGGCTGGAACAGCCAAGAAAGAAAAGAACTTGCTCATAAATGGTAAAATAGAGGCATCAAAGACAATCTAAAAGCAACTATAAATGAGCAAGTTAAGAGAGA
>JAJFJK010000028.1 GCA_021774075.1 Nitrosomonas sp.
AAACCAATGGGGTCAGACTCGACTGAACCACCCAATTCCCGCCTCGCCTGCACAACCCCAGCAACCGCCTTCCCCCCCATCAAATCCGCCTCAGTCTCCAACCCCACATCATCATTAACAGAAACCCCATCCTTCATCTGCATCGTAGGCTTAACCCTACCCTGCGCCTGCTGCACCACATGCCAAGCCTCATGCGGCAAATGCTGCTCCTGCCCCGGCCCTACATGTATATCCGTCCCCTGCGCATATGCGTGCGCATTCAACTGCGCAGGCTCAGACGAGTTGTAATGCACCTTCACATTATCCAGCGACAGACCCGACAAGGACTCAACACCCGCCTTAAGATTATCCGGCAACCCGGTGTTATTGGGTTTAGCTTCAGGTGGTTGGGCCGACTGCGCCGGTGGTTCAGCGCCAAATTCCCCCTGCAACACCTCCTCATCCTCAACCCGTTGCACCGGCACTTCGCCCATTCCAGCCTGCCACCTCAAAGACGCCCGACGCGGACTATTATCAACCTTTGCTTGTAACGAACGCATCGCGTCTCCTCGGGGACTGCTGTTCATCTTGGCTTTTAACTGCGCCAAACATTGCACCTGAGGACTATTGTTGACCGTTTCTTGCAATTGCCGAAGGCTGGCAGTTTCCGCGCGATTGTCGACAAACTTCAATTCAGCGTCGGAACGATCCTGCTGCTGTGGCGCTTCATGAGCCGCCGCTTGACGCTGGGGTTCGGGTGATTTGTCTGTGGGTGTTTTCATCGGCTTAGCTTCCGTGGCTGAATGGTTGTTGATGACGACGCGGTAAAACATACCGCTGACAGAATGGTGGCGGGGTCAAAACCCGGCCTGCGACTTATCGGCCAAAGGCCGATATGGGTAAAAACAACCGAATTCATGAGGTAGCGTCAAAAAAACTGTGTGCGGATCACGCTTACTAAACAAAGCTGGCTTCCGTCAACAACACCGATCCTACTAATATGAATCGGTAGTGGTTCAGTCTTACTGCCTCCTAGCATCCGCATGTGGCAAGATTCTTGAATAAGTCCATGTGTTAGCTACCGTTGTCTCGGCTAACCACTCAGTAGTCCGTAGGTTTAGGTGAGGAGCGAACCCCAACACAAGTTGGCAGGAATAAAAAGTTGGGATTCCTACATCACTCCAACCTGCTCACTACTTACCATCTCATTTCTGCCTACCCAATCAGGCAACACTTAATGAAGCAGCATATTGATATCGTAGGCGATAATAGCTAATCCGATCAACCAAGGTTTAAACGACAACAGCACGGAAGATAAAAACAACAAGAATATTCGAAGTTCTATCATTGTTTTAGGCAAGCCAAGCAACAAGCGAAACATCAATCGTTACGAAGATAGCAAAGACAATTTTTAACCACCCCAGCTCTTCTTTGATTCGGTCTATTTTTGACATATATTTATTCTAGCATAACGCTGATAACATACGGACAAGGTGTTGAATTTAGGTTCTAAGGTAACAGCCTTTGTTTAAAAAGAGATCAAGTCATTCTTTAATACTTAGGCGCTTGGTAACGCGTGATGAATCGCGCAGGTGCCTATCATCAATTTCACCAGTGGTTCAGTTGATAAATCGAGTGGCCTAACGGTATCGACTGTCCGCTTTCGGTAGCTATGTTGTCATTTGACAATGTGGGGCGAGTGGCTCCTTTGGGTCGGTTCCGGTCAACTGACTAAAATACTCTGGAATTATTCTCACGAATGACAGGAGTCGGCCCAGACTGTTTGAAAACTCCTTGTTAAAGTTTTTTGTGGTAGGCGCGGCCCCGATTTATTGCTTTTTTGCTTGAATACTGGAAAATACAAACAGATAACAATATAACTACTTGTTAAACTAATGAAGGTGATTTATTAAAGTTTTATTTCTTATTGTTGCAACCATGTTCCTCGCAGCAGCCTTATGCTGGATGCTATTGAGTCTTATGAAGAACGTGTGAAAATAATTATTTCTTTCATAGCGGGTGTGTTTTTCATGGTATTGAGTCATTTGGGCCAGCTATTTTCGCAAAACTCAACAGCGCCTGATTATAAGAAGCTTTCCCGTCCACAATTAGAGCCAGAACTTGTAGCAGAATGCCCTTCCGTAAACAAATTTACTTATAAATATCAAATTGAAAACAAAGGAAAGTACCCTGCTGAAAATATTTTATATTTATCTAAAACAAATGAATTCAGAATCTTAGAGTATGAAGCCGCCTATAATAGAGAGTTGCTAAGTGGGGGTAAGCACGTTTTCAAGCCTAATCGATTTTCTGAGAGTATAGAAAACAATAAAGAACATATATTCGAGTTAATTGCATTATACAGCTCTAATATATTAGGCAAGGAACTATATTTTAAAGACGCTTATACTTTTGTACTTAAAGCGAGCGAAATGAATGGAAAACCCATTAGTTATATGTACTCTTCACATCAAGAAAGCCCCATGTCCAAAAATGACAAGGCCAAGTACATAGACGTTGAAAAAGATATGGACTCTAAAGAAGGAACAGTAGCATTCTCATTTGCAATAAGTGAGCAGCATGAGTTGCTTAGCGTAATAATGGTAAAGTCAAAAACGAAAACTGTTATTTATGACCCCAAGCGAAAATCCATAATATTCATAAATAAAGTTAATCAACTAGTCTTTGCAATGGAAAAAAAGATAAACGAAGAAATGGAAGGAATTCATAAAGTGGGTATTAGCTGGTCTCCAGATACTATGAGATTAGCAGTCGATGGTGAATTAGCAAAAAGAGACATAAACGCATCAGTCTAATAAATTGGATCGATGGTTGATCGACGGTATCAGTCTCGATTGAAACAAAAACTTATAACTATGATTTCAGGATTTACATATGACGGCTTTGGGTCGATAGCTGCTTATTCTACTTTCGGCCAATATTGTTGAAAAAAGAGTCGAACTCTTAGAAAGAGAATTGAAAGAATAGAACGACTGACAAATGTCTTATAAATGTGCTTCTTGAAATGAACAAAAACTCATAACAAAGCGCTTGCAATCGGACGCGCAAAAGCCACGCGCCGCTGAAGCGCAGCGTTAGAAGGTTAACAGGAATAAGGTATGGAAGAGAATTTAGGCTCAAGAGGAAATTGCGGCTGTGAGAAATTTCACATGGCTGAGTACAATACTCTCCACGGTGAAATACGTGAACTTGTTGCTGAGTCAAGACTTCTTGAGCGTCAAGTAATTTTTGCATCAGGTGCTGTTTGGGCGTGGTTAGCCACAAATACAGATTCAGATTCTATTCCATATTTTGCGTGGTTTATTCCCCTAATATTTTCAACTGGTGGTTACATTCGGGCAACTCTATTACAAAAGCATGTAGATAGTATCGCATCATATATTATGAAAATTGAAAGAAAATTGTGCCCCAATGAAGAATGCTGGCATGGTTCAAAGAAACAATCGGGAATTCGATTGAGCTCGAAGGTATTTTGGGTTTTGCTTATTTTGGTTACTATTATTACTCCGGTGGTGGTGCAATTATAAGCCTTCTAACAATGTAAATTAAGTTCGTTACGTTCGCGTTGCTCACTTCACCGGGCTCCACTACCGCGGGCCATTTATTTGCGCCGTTGTTATCTCTGATAAAAATGAATTTTGCACTATCTCACCATCTGCTGTGGGTCGAAAACTGATTTTCAACATAATACAGAATATTGTTCTATCAATTTTTTCCATGGTATTTATATCCAAGAATGATTCCTTGGTCGTATTCCACTGGTGAAACAGTGGTTGAAATCCAGCAATCGAAATGCTGGTCGACATCCAATAACGAAATATTGGCGGCATCCAAACCGCGTAGGGTTGGTCTAAGGTTCGGTGCAGGTGGAAAAAGATTTTTCCAAGTCCTGCGAGTGGTGAAACGGCGATACGTTTTTTGGCACGATAGTGCCACAGGCCGGAGGGATGCAACGGGGACGCGCAGCGGGTCCCCTTGCCAAGCTGTAATGTATGACATTACACAGCTTGCAGTCGCACTTAAGTAACCGTTCCGCAATGAATGAACCGTTATTGCACTAGATCATGAACCACAATCAAAGCATTACATAATCGTGTCGCAGGTGCAGTCTATTTATTGAGCATCAATATTATGGATTCTTGTGGAACTCTATAACATTTTTATCTTGATCACGAATAAATAACATGACTCCACCATCGGGTAAGGTTATCGGCCCCTCCGTAATCTCAATACTCATATCTGTTAGTGCTGTTTCGATTGCTTCGATATTTGTCACGTCCAATGCAACATGGGTATAACCGGGATGTTTTTCAGGAATGTCCATAAGCACATTTTTGGTTGTTCCTGAGTTGGCATTAAGAATAAAATTTATATTTACACCTGATGGATGTTCCATTATCGCTACTGGTTCTGGGCCAATAGGCCCGGCTATAAACACAAAACCCAGTTGTTCATAAAAACTCTTCGCTTTCTCTAAATCCGTTACGCGAATTCCAATGTGATTAATTCCTGATATTTCTTTCATTTCAATTATCCTTTGTAGCGATCTTTCTCATGCCTTGGTTGCCACAACACAATACGATGTAAACGGGTTTCCTTCTTTTTCCATGGCATGTACATTTGAAAAACCGGCATTTAACAAATGTTCAATAACTTCATTGAGTGTGTAGGTGCTAAATATACCTTTATCAAGGGGAAGCTTGCTCATTTGCTCTTTATCTCTCAGCCCCAACACTAGTTTTCCACCAGATTTCATTACTCGAAAAATTTCTGCTAGATACATCTCTGGAGGACTCCAAAAATATATCGTATTGACCGCACATACCCTGTCAAAGGATTCATTTGCGAAATTCAAATTTTCACAATCGCCTTTTTGTATTCTTACTCTATTCGCTGCAATATGTTGTTGGTTGTTTTTAGTTGCTTCACGAAGCATAGCACTAGAAAAGTCAATGCCTTCGATATGACCCTGTGTTGTTATGGACGCCATTCTATTTATTAACTCTCCGGGGCCAAATCCAATTTCCAACACATGATGAGTGGGGTGAAGTTCAAGCGTTTCTTCTACAAAACCATTTAAGTCATTATTAATTTCCTTAAAAAAATTGCCCATCAAAAACCGGCCAATCAAACCAGATGGCCTTCTTGCCTGTAAAGACAGTACTCTTTTTGGCATTAATCTAACTAAAAACATAATTCATCACATATTAATTTAGTGGGCACCTGTGACAAACTATCCATATTAACGAATCTTGTTATGTTTCTTACGCACATACTGAACTGAGTAGTAAATTATTGCGCCGACCAACGCACTATAAATGCAAAGCTGGTGTAACTGAGACACTGTAATTAGCCCTAAAACCTCATTTCCCAATGAAAACGGATAATACGGCTGCACATCACTATGCATTATGCTGTCTAATGCCACATGACTGTATGTGCCAATGAACGCACTAACAAATGCAACCCGCCACATTATTTTCACCGGATTTGAATTATTGGAAACCCCGATAATTTTCAACCCAATTTCGGATAAATACTTGCCAGATAATGCCGAGAAGACTGCGAGTAAGGTTGCACCAAAATATGTGTGCGAAAAACCATGAAGGTGGCCTTCACCAGTCATCATCACAAATAATGGTTGAATATCCATTACAATCTGAGCCCATCCAAACACCATTAAACTAAAGCTGCCTTGCAATAAAGCCTTAACAAATATTCCGGGCCCCATATGAAAAGGTGTAAATGGCATGTATCTCCTTAAAGCATAACACTGACTGCGCTGAGTATAACAATTAACAAGCTCTCATTAATTTCAATCAATTAACTTGCCATGAAAGTAGTACGTTTTTACAGACGCAATCTGGTTTTGGCTTTGAAAGGTTTATTGAAGAGTGGGTTGAGTCCTACCCATTTCGACCAAGGTTTGATTTCATGGTAGCCGATTTTGCTCAAGCGTTTTGCGAGTTGATCGCTTACGAACAGGATCATGTCCTGAGTGCGGCAGACTTCATCAGCGATCATGAGGTGATAGGGTATTATTGCAATTAAGCGATAGGCGCATCAAAAACACTGGCATCCATTATGACTACACAATAAAAAAGGAGAGCCAAGGCTCTCCTTTTAAAATGTTTTCAGCATAATTTTTGTTATCAAAATGGCACAGGGATTGATCAGAATTTGGTTGAGGCCATTAGGTTATATCAACGAGCAGTTGACCTTGACGATAGTGGAGCCATGGTTAATCTTAGCTTTTGTTACCAAAATGGCATAGGGGTTGATCAGAATTTGGTTGAAGCCATTAGGTTATCTCAGCAAGCAGTTGATCTTGGCGAAAGCGCAGCCATGATTAATCTTGGTTTTTGTTATCAAAATGGTACAGGGGTTGATCAGAATTGGAATCAGGCTATTGACTTGTATCAACGTGCGATTAACGCTAGAGATAAAAGAGCAATTGAGTTTCTACAAGATATCTTACTTCTACAAAATTTTTTAGGTGAAGGTAATTATAAAACTCGGAAAATTAAAGGTTGGCCAAAAAACAAATTCCCTCATTCAACCACAGCACCTACATTTGATCCTCCGATCATGACAGGGGACTGGATACAACTTACTGCTAAAGAAATAGCAGTTTGCCTTGATAAAGTTATCACTCCATTTGAAATTTTAGAATTAGTCGAGAAGCTGGATGGCTACGTTGGTCAATATGCACGCCGCTTACCTTTAAGTTTTTATAAAGATTGTGATTTAGTGGATATACAGCTTTATAACCCTTCAAATAAGAATGCATTTATTTTTTCGGCAGTTGTTAATACCGAAGGCGCTATATTACTTAATAGAAAAGCGAATATTATTCATGGTCTTAATCCATATCTATTAGTTTTTGACGCTGAAAAATCTACAGTAGACTGAGCCTCTTGCAAAACTCATAAAAATAAAGGGAATTATGTGGCTGGAACAGCCAAGAAAGAAAAGAACTTGCTCATAAATGGTAAAATAGAGGCATCAAAGACAATCTAAAAGCAACTATAAATGAGCAAGTTAAGAGAGA